>RGTL01000267.1 GCA_010025385.1 Gammaproteobacteria bacterium
GACCTGACTCGATCCCAGACGGGATCAAAAGTTATCTACGCTGAAGGAACCCTCATTGACGACAAGAACGCCGATCAAGGTGATAGTCTGTTATCCATCTTACGTGGCTCCTTTTTTCAACGAATAGACGCAACAGACGGAAGTCGAACGAGCTTTGGGCTCACGGGTTCTTTCGGAATTGACGATAACGCGTTAACAAATACCAATGAGACTTTTACCTCCATCAGAGCCGGTTTCGGGCATATTGTCCCGACGCCGAGAATCTTAAAATCCAGCGAGTTACTCATTGAGCTTTTTGGGCAACTTGGGCAGAAAAACTCCCCAGCGGCAGAACTCTTTTATCTTGGGTCCTCGCAGTTTCTGAGGGGCTTCAACCGCGGCCAATATGCTGGCAACTCGGGCGCCACCCTATCCCTAGAGTTCGGCTGGTTGGCGTCAGTAGCCGATCAGACATTGAGACCCTTCCTCTTCTTGGATTCTGGATATGTCCAAAATGACGATAACGCGCGTACGTCTGATTCGCGTCCAGAGTCAAACCTCATCGCGAGTTCTGGCCTGGGCGTCGACCTCTACATAAAAGACACATTGGCATCACTGCGCGGTTGGATCGGCGCGCCCATCTATGATCAAGAATTCGACAAAGACGATCCATTTATTTACATTCAATTCCAGGTTGGCTGGTAGAAACGCCGCTATGAAACGCCCTTACTTTATTGCATTGCTAGTGGTTTTTTCCGGGGACGCTCTGTTGTCGGCATTGCCTTCGGCCGAGCTTCACTCCTTTAACGCCTTCGCTAAAAAACCAGGAAGCGGCTGCAGCGGTAGCAGCTGTAGCGCACTGCCGCCGACATCACAAGGCTGTTCGGTGCACGGAAATGGACAGAACGTACTTCACAATCCTCATTGTCTCGGAACCTCGACTTCAACCACGGAAACTCCCGGCGGTACGCCCTCAACAACAGCCACAACAAAAGAAACAACCGTTACCGATAATCATCAGGAAACCACAGACCCAGGGACTGGTGGTAACTCGCAAACGATCGTAGGTACTTCGGGTGGCTCGTTTACGGGCGGCTCCAATAACAATGGCGGGGGAACCAAAGGCAAAGCCCCCGGGGGTCAGAAACAAAAGACCATCACGGTAACCGGGACATACGGTGAAACCACTACGGGTTACGCACCGGTTCCTCAGCTACCCAAGCAGGAGATCCCGACACCCATCGAACAAAAAGTTCCGCCCCTGCCGGATCAAAAAACGCCCCCGCTGCCGCTTCACCCGACAGTGACGCTCAAACCCACCTACAGCACCATCGAGGGATTCGCTCCAGTTACCCCTGCGCAGCCAAGCAGCGGCGGATCAACCGGAGCCGGCACGCTACCCATCACCGTTACAGGCACCTACGAAACGTTTACCGCTTATGGCCCGGTAACCTCGCAGGCTCCGAGTCAACCACCGGCCACTCCAACCCGCTCGCCAAACCATGGACAGGTCAAAATTCTCACCTACCGAACCCAGGCACAAGGCGACGATCACAGGAAATTTGACCTGTTTTCGGCAAGACCGGGCCCCTCAATGGCCCCGGGGCATCGCAGCCAATTTATTGAGCCTTCTGGAAAAACATGGACCTGCGCCCTCTCCGGGATGGGTCGACGCAAAATCGTCAACCAACACGGGCTTGAAGAAATTGTAGGGAATGCAGAAACGCTGCATTTTCAGCAGACCACGACCGCGCATCTTCCCAGCAACCATCGGTCCGAGGCGCGATGCCTCGTATTGATTAATAAGCAGGCCACCTCTTTAGAAGAGATAAAAAAGGATCTCGCGGCGTCGCAATAGATTCCTGAAGCAAAATTCGCGCGAGCCCTAGAGTCATGCTGAACGCCGTTAATCTTTCGCACGAGGCGCTTGACCCCTCGGCCCCTGTTCCCTCCTGCAAGGGACGGGGCTGGTTATCGGATGAGCTCTCCCAGAACCAGTGGACCGTATCGCTCATGGCGGCCGGCCAGGCCGAGGTTGCTCGCATGATTAAGGTCATGCAGATTCATCCACTCCCAACGATCCTGCGTCATCCGGATCAGTTTGAGATTCCCCACTTGCGAGCCGCTTTTCAGCAAATGAAAGCCATCTGCGAGAAGGGAATCGGCTTTGCGGTTCTTGATCGCCTGCCCATTGATTCTTTCGACATTGAAGACATCGTCTCCGTCTACTGGACGCTTGGGCATCTGATGGGCCGAAACGTCGCGCAGAAGTGGGACGGGACCATGATTTATAACGTTACTGATACAGGTCAAAAATACGGATATGGGGTACGCGGATCCGCGACCAACGTGGAACTTGGTTTTCATACCGACAATGCCTTTGGCATGCAGGTACCGGATTTCGTCGGGCTACTGTGCAAGTACCCCGCGGCAAGCGGAGGACTTAGTCGATTCTGCAGTCTTTACACCGTGCATGAGCGTATGGAGGCGAAGTATCCTGAGGC
>RGTL01000268.1 GCA_010025385.1 Gammaproteobacteria bacterium
TGAGAGCGAAGACGTCAAGATTCTGCCTGTGGCGCCGGTGGATAGCGCGATCGCACCCATCATCTACTCCGTGCCGTTACAGTTGCTTGCTTACCACGTGGCGCTGATCAAAGGCACCGATGTCGATAAACCCCGCAACCTGGCAAAGTCGGTCACTGTGGAATAGTTTTGTTGTGTGGTAAGTCAGAGACAAAGACTTACACTGAAGTAATCTTCAAGTTCCAAGTTGATGCCCCCTTCTCCAATCTATGGGTATCACCTACGACTGATCTGACGTCGGTTTTCGAGTTGAGGCTCTAGGCCGCGAGGATCGGAGCGTGATTAGTTTGATGAACTGTCGAGCTTGGGGCGATAGATACTTACTCTTTTGAATTACGACTCCGTAGTTGCGGTTTGGGAAGTATTTGTCGAGCGGAATCTTGGCGACTTTCTCGGAGCCGTCCAGGCATATCGAAATAACGATAGAGACGCCGAGACCTAGCTGCACGTATTTCTTGATGACCTCCCATCCCCCGGCTTCCAGGTTGACCGAATAGTTAACGGAATGCTTCGTAAAAATGGTTTCGACCATCCGCCAAGTGGAGAGATATCGTGGAGGAAGAATAAGGCCGAAAGGCTCGATGTCCTCCAAGCGAATTGTCTTGCTGGTCTTTTTGGCAAGAGGATGACCCTCGGGAGTAATCAGCACCGTTTTGAAATCAAGGACCGGTCGATAGTCCAGATCTTCTGGAGTGTTCGGAATAGGTGGACCTACAGCGAAGTCAACGTCGCCAGACCGGAGCATCTTCAGACCATCTCTTCCAGTGACGTTATGTAGCTTGATTTTTACATCAGGGAATGCCGCCGTGAATTTCTTTAACGCTTTGGGCAAGAGATAAAGAATCGTGGACTCCCCAGCTGCAATATTTATTTCGCCTTGATTGAGATTGCCAATCTCACCGGCGAAGGAGTCACTAATCGAGTCTATTCCGTGTACTAAAGGGGAAGCCAAGTCCAGAAGCGCTGCCCCGTGTGCGGTGAGTCGAATGCTGGGGCCTCGGCGCTCGAACAGTTCGGTGTCTAACTCCCTCTCTAAGGCCTGAATCTGAAGAGAGACTGAAGGCTGGCTCAGGAATAGCGTTTCGGCGGCGCGCGAGATACTGCCGAGTTTTGCTGACTGGCAGAACGCCCGAAGCTGCTTTAGTCGATTCTGTTTGTAATAGGGGGTGCGGGTCATGTCAGTCCTGATTGGAATTGAAATTTCTTTTTATTATTGAATTTTACAATAATAAATATTGAATTAATTTAGTTGATTAATAAAACATCTGCTTGGAGACTGGGTTAAACCAGCTCTGATCGATTCGATTTCGATGGAATGGTTTGAACAGCTATCGAGTAACTGCCGCTGAAACCATAAAAAAAGAGGAAACCAAGCTCATGTGCAACTACGTTCGATATGAAAATGCCCTTGAAACAGAATGGCAAGAGAACCCGCGTTGGCGCGACGTCAAACGGGATTACACCGCGGCTGATGTGGCTCGACTGCGAGGCACGATTCACATAGAGCATAGCCTTGCAAGGCTCGGCGCGGAAAAATTGTGGCGACGTTTGAACACAGATGACTACGTGCCGACGCTTGGAGCGCTGACCGGCGGCCAGGCCGTACAGCAAGTGAAGGCGGGCGCAAAGGCGATTTATCTTTCCGGTTGGCAGGTGGCGGCGGACGCCAATATTGCAGACGCGATGTACCCGGACCAGTCTCTATATCCGGTGAATTCCGTCCCCGCAGTGGTTAGACGTATCAATAATGCCTTTCGACGTGCAGATGAAATCCAGCAGGCATCTGGCAGGGATGACATTGATTACTTCGCGCCTATTGTTGCCGATGCGGAGGCAGGCTTCGGGGGAGTTCTGAACGCCTTCGAGTTAATGAAGGCAATGATCGAAGCGGGTGCGGGCGGTGTTCACTTTGAAGATCAGCTAGCGTCGGTTAAAAAATGCGGACATATGGGTGGGAAAGTGTTGGTGCCGACCCAGGAAGCGGTGCAGAAACTCGTTGCTGCTCGCCTGGCAGCAGATATTTCTGGGGTGCCGACTGTGCTGCTGGCGCGGACTGACGCAAACGCCGCTGGGTTGCTGACCTCCGATGTCGATGAACGAGATCGTGAATTTCTCACGGGTCAGCGGACCGCTGAGGGCTTTTATGTCACTCGACCGGGGCTTGATCAGGCTATCGCAAGGGGCCTGGCTTACGCGCCCTATGCGGACCTTATCTGGTGTGAAACCGCTGTACCAGACCTCGAAGAGGCGAAGCGCTTTGCGGAGGCGATTCGATCGAAGTTTCCCAACCAATTGTTGGCCTACAACTGCTCACCATCATTTAATTGGAAGAAAAATCTTGATGACGCCACCATTGCTCGATTCCAGAAAGAGTTGGGAGCAATGGGTTACAAATATCAGTTCATTACCCTCGCCGGGATTCATAACATGTGGTACCACATGT
>RGTL01000269.1 GCA_010025385.1 Gammaproteobacteria bacterium
GGCCATCACGGTCACCGCCGGCGGTAACGCGACTGGGCAAAATAAAAAGCTCATTTTTCTGGTAAAGCTCAAGAATCACGTTCTGGGGCAGGGGGCCCATCCATGAGATACGCGAGTCAATTTGGAGTCTTTTGGCCTTCGCCTTCAGAATCTGAAGGCGGTCTCCACCGCCCACGTGTTGCCAGTGCCAGCGTAACGTGGCGGGCAGTTGTGCCAGCGCCTCAAGCAGAACATCAAACCCCTTTTTGTCGACAGCCCGTCCCACGCTAAGGATCTTTATCTCCTGCGGACTATCCTCGGCGGGGTCCATAGATCGTGGTCCGGGATCTGGAAAGCGAGTTTCATCAAGTCCATGGTAAACCCGGGTAAGCGAGACACCGTCATGACAAATAGCAGAAAGATGCGAAAAACCCATCTCGGTGCAGGTCACACCCCAGGCGCAGTCGGCTAACTTTTCCCGCTTCTCCCATTGCGGGATGGTCCAAATATCTTTGGCGTGTGCCGAAAAAGACCAGGGCAGTTTGCGTATCGCCGCCGCATAACGGGCAACAGAAGCGGGGGTGTGCAAAAAATGAGCGTAGATCAACGAGACCGTGCCGGGCATCTCATGAGCCAGTACGAGCGCCTGTCCAAAACGCCGCACACGATTAAAGGTGAGATCCCGTTTCAGGTCGTTCAGCCATACCGTTTTGGCCGCTTTGTACCCCGCGAGCTGCCGCACCGATCGCCACGCCTTCAGTATCCTCCATGGGCTGTGCCAAAGGTATTCCGGCAGGTAGTTCGCGCGCGCCTTAATCTGTGCATGGACAGGATGCGTTGCTGGGTCTGTCGGATGACGCAAGGAGAAGAGTTCTAAGGTGAACCCGGCGCGCTCGAGACTGCAAATTTCCTGAGCAATAAAAGTCTCAGACAGTCGCGGATAGCCTTTGAGCACGACAGCTACAGACATGGGTTAGAGTCTCGCGCGAGTCGATCCCGACAGGCGGGTTCGGAATGGAACGGGTATGCTATAAGAGCGTTGAAAGTGACGCAAACCGCCGGCATGGATGGTTCCTTTAATTTGAAAGTCAATCGGTATGATTGATCACCAAGATTATCCGCGAATAGACCGATCGATCTATCGGTACGTCCTGCGACACACGTGGCGCGGGCAGCTGTTTCTTCTCTTGTTGACTGTGATCACGATGCCGCTGGTCTACGTCTCACTTGAAATCCCCAAGCGAATCGTCAACCAGGCGATCGGGGGAAAGAATCTGCCTCAGTCGCTGATGGGATTTGAGATCTCTCAGATTCAGTTTCTTTTGCTGCTGTCTGGCGCGTTTTTGCTTGCGGTGATCGTAACCGGCGGCCTGAAGTATTACCTGAATGTCTACAAGGGTGTCTTGGGAGAGCGCATGCTGAGACGCTTTCGTTTCGACCTTTATGCCCGAATCCTTAGATTTCCCCTAGGGCATCTTCGCAAAACACCTTCGGCTGAGATTATTCCGATGGTGACGGCAGAGACCGAACCCTTAGGGGGGTTGATCGGGGATGCCATCGCCGCGCCGGCATTTCAAGGTGCTTTGCTGCTGACTTACCTCTCGTTTATTTTTCAGCAGGATGTCTGGCTAGGCGTTGCCTCGATCGCGCTTTATCCCCCGCAGATGATCTTGATTCCGCGCCTGCAGGCCAAGGTAAACGCGCTGTCCAGAGCACGGGTTCAGAATGTCCGGAAGTTGGCAGGTCATATTGGCGAAACGGTTGACGGGGTCGTTGATATCCATGCTAACGACAGCAGTCGATTTGAGCGAGCGAGGGCGTCGAATTATCTGGGACGCATATTCGATATTCGTGAAGAGATCTATCGTCGAAAATTCTTCATTAAGTTTTTAAATAATTTTCTCGCGCAAGTTACGCCGTTTTTCTTCTTCTCGATAGGGGGCTACCTCGTCATTAAGGGGGATGTGACCCTTGGCGCTCTGGTCGCTGTGCTGGCCGCCTATAAAGACATTGGTCCGCCGTGGAAAGAGCTGCTGAAGTTTTATCAAGTTTTTGAAGATACAAAGGTGAAATATCAGCAGGTCGCCGATCAGTTTGAGCCAGCGAACATGATGCGCATCTCGCTTCTTGATCAACAAGAGTCACTCGACCGGTTGACCGGCCCGCTGGTGGGTCGAAATATCACTTCTAGTCCAGATGACGGCATGGGCCCCCTTGCAGGCGTTAGTTTTGATCTCAACCTCGAGCGGCACATTGGTGTGGTAGGAAACCCCGGCTCGGGCAGCAGCGATCTATCGGCGATCGCCGCCCGCCTGAATTGGCCGAGTGCCGGCGAGTTGGCGATGGGTGCGGATGACTGGACCGCGGCGCCGGAGTCGATTACCGGCCGGCGGGTGGCGTGGGTAGCACTTGCGCCCATCACGGGGCGGACGCATCAGCTGCGCGCCCATATGGCCGAGATCGGCCACCCCATCGCGGGG
>RGTL01000270.1 GCA_010025385.1 Gammaproteobacteria bacterium
GACAGGACTCGAACCTGTAACCTACGGCTTAGAAGGCCGTTGCTCTATCCGGTTGAGCTACGGGCGCCTATCAAATGGGCGAATGGTGGGCGAATAAAAATGGTCGGGGCAGAGGGATTCGAACCCCCGACCCCCTGCTCCCAAAGCAGGTGCGCTACCAGACTGCGCTATGCCCCGAAAACCAGCGAAACCGGCTCAAGAGGGTGGATTTTACCGGATATGAGACCCATTGAGTGTTTCCGGTTGCCCGCCGGACGTCTAAATGGCGGCCCCGCTCCGCCTCGAAACTAACGCGACGGGCAAGTGGTCTGCTTGAAATGCGCCTCGCCGGCCCCACATTCTTTTTCTGATCCCCGACCAACCGGTTAGCCCTTTCATAGCGGAGTTTCGATCCATGTCAGACCCCTCCAACACAACAACCCACAGCTTTCAGACCGAGGTCAAGCAACTGCTGCAGTTGATGATCCACTCCCTTTATTCGAATAAAGAAGTCTTTCTTCGGGAATTGATATCCAATGGATCCGACGCTTGTGATCGACTCCGTTTTGCGGCCCTGACCGATTCAGGACTGATGGATGACGGAGAAAATCTGTGCATTCAGGTGAGCGTCGATAAGACGGCAAAAACGGTGACCATCCGAGACAACGGCATCGGGATGAGTCAGGATGAGGTCATCGATAACATCGGGACGATCGCTCGGTCGGGCACCAAAAAGTTCCTTCAATCGATAAGCGGTGACGCCAAAAACGACGCCAACCTCATCGGCCAATTTGGCGTGGGTTTTTATTCTGCGTTCCTGGTTGCGCATCGCGTTGAATTAACCACACGCCGGGCCGGCACAGCGGCAATCGAAGGCGTACGGTGGACATCCGATGGCGAGGGTGAATACACCATCGAAACGGCGGAGGTTTCCGATCGGGGCACGATGATCACCCTGCACCTTCGTGACGACGACCGAGAATTTCTCGAGGACTACCGTCTGCGAGGCATTATCAGCCGCTACTCCGATCACATCTCGCTGCCGATTCAGATGAAGTCGACAGACGAAGAGAAAAAGGACGAGTGGGAGGCGGTCAACAGCGGATCAGCGCTTTGGTCCCGCGCAAAGAGCGACATCACCGAAGAGGAGTACACGCGGTTCTATCAAACCCTGACCTACGATAACGACGCGCCCATCGCCACGCTGCATAACCGCGTCGAGGGCACACTTGAATACACCTCTCTTTTCTTCATCCCGAAAAAAGCGCCTTTTGATCTTTGGGATCGAGACCAGCGCCATGGCATCAATTTATACGTGCGTCGAATCTTCATCATGGACGACTCCAAGTATCTGATGCCCTCTTACCGATCTGAGGGTGCCGAGCAAAAAGAATCGCTCGCCGGCTACTTCAAGCGCATGCCGATGAAGCAAAAGGCAATCTATTACATCACCGCCGACTCACACAGTGCCGCAAGCACGTCACCGCACCTGGAGATTTTCCGTAAAAATAACGTTGAAGTCCTGCTGCTGAGCGACCCGGTCGACGAGTGGTTGGTCTCTTCCTTGAATCAATACAAGGACAAACCCCTGAAGTCGGTCTCGAAAGGCGCGTTGGATCTCGATGAATTTGCCAGCGACGAAGACAAAAAAGCCAACGAAGATAAAGCCAAAGGGCTCACGGGCTTAACAGAAAAAATGCAGACGCTATTGGGTGAGAAAGTCAAAAGCGTCCGCGTGAGCCACCGGCTGACGGATTCACCTGCCTGTTTGGTTGCCGATGAAAACGATTTGGGGGGCAATCTGGAGCGCATCCTTCAGGCGATGGGGCAATCAGCTCCAGAAGCCAAGCCGATATTGGAGATCAATCCCGACCATCCGCTGATTCGCCAGCTGGAGCCGTCCCACGCCCAACTCGAAGAGTGGACGCGAGTCTTGTTTGACCAAGCGGCTCTAAGCGAGGGTGCGCCACTGCCTGAGCCTGCGGCTTACGTGCAACGCGTCAATCAACTGCTCACCAAAGCCGCTTTAAGCGGTCTTTAAGGCAAATCAGATAGAGATGGCACCGGTCTTATGAGCGGCCGGTGCCTCGGCGACCCAGTCGAGTGCGCCAGCCAAATCAGGGATCGATTCGCCGTTTTGATCGACGCAGTTGCGTCCAAAAACCAGCGCATCCGACACTGATCCTGTCGGCCCCACGCGGCTGTAATCAAAAACGATACTGCGGGAAATTCTGGCGCCGCTCTCGAGATAGCAGCCAGTACCGATCCAGGTGGGCCCGTAGATCTGTACGCCAGGCTCGATGCAGGATGCCGAACCGATATACACCGGCCCCTCAACCCGAACCTCGTCCCAATCAATCTTGACATTAAGTCCGGTCCAGATTTTGGGCCGCACCTCGATGCCGGGCATCTCTACGCCCCTGAGGCGTCCGCGCATCATCTGTTGGTTAG
>RGTL01000028.1 GCA_010025385.1 Gammaproteobacteria bacterium
TCATCGGTGGCTGGGCATGTGGATGCCGGTGAAACCTATGACGCCTGTAGTGTGAGAGAAGTGCGAGAGGAAGTGGGCCTTGTGCTTGATGCGGTTCCCTCCCGTCTATTTAAGTTAGCCGCATCGGAATTGACTGGGATGGAGTTTGCGTGGGTTTACCGCGTCGATACGGGTCAGCCCTTGACGCCTAATCTTGAGGAGATGTCGGGAGGGGAATGGTTTGCTCTCGAGCGCTTAGAGGCAAAACTCGCCGAGGCCAACGATGATATCTCGGAGGTTTTCAGGCTGATCTGGGAGACCTATCGACCTATCCTCCATACGTCCGCCTAGTCCCGACCCGATCGGTGAAACAGCCCGCCGGCCAACTAGCCGGCGTAGGCCCGGGCCACTTCTTCGGCAATGATTTTGATGCCGCGTTGGAGGTGATCCGGATTGAGCGCATAGGAAACGCGAATACACTCCTGGCGATGCACCCAGGGCGCATTAAGGCCGGGGAAAAAATGCTCCCCGGCGACAACCAAGACCCCGCGTGTTTTCAGTCGCTGGTACAGCTCCTCGCTGGTAATAGGCAATGCCTCAAACCAGAGCCAGAGAAATATCGCGCCTTCCGATCGATGGATTCGACAGGGCAGTGAGCCCATTGCCTCGCGAATCCAGTCCTGGGCAAGAGCGGATTTGTTCTCATAGTAGGGCCGAATGACTGTTCTTGACATGTCAAGGATGCTGCCATCTTCAACCATGTGGGTCACCAGAGAGGGACCAAAGCTCGCTGGGGCAAGCGACATGATGGCATTGGCGCCCGACACGGCCTGAATAATTTCCTTATCGGCGATGATGATGCCGGTGCGCACACCAGGAAGGCCTAGCTTGGAAAGGCTTAGACAGATAATCGTGTCTTTATCCCATTCTGTTGCGATCTCCGGGAAAACAATGCCTGGGAAGGGATCCCCGTAGGCGCAATCCAGAATAAGCGGGACGTTACTCTCTTTTGCCAGTCCCCGAAGCCGGCGAATCTCATCGTCACTTGAGACATTGCCGGTGGGGTTGCCGGGGCGCGAGATGGCAATCGCGCCGATCTCCGGGGACAGCTTGATGGCATCAAAATCGATTCGGTATTTAAACTCGTGATCACCCAAAGTCTCAATCAGCGGTTTTTGCGCCCTAAAAAGATCCTCTCCTATTCCCACATCGGTGTAGCCGATGTACTCCGGAACCATCGGCAGGAGAATTTTTCGGCCAGACGTATCGGCCGACGGGCCGGCAAAAAGATGAAACAGAACATAAAAGGACGTCTGACTGCCGTTTGTGATCGCGATGTTCTCTGGCGTGATTGCCCAGCCACATTGATCTTTAAGCATTTTAGCGAGGGCGCGGAGGAAGCGGCTATTGCCCCTCGCGCCGTCGTAGTTACCGGTCATCTGCTCGAAGCGCTGACCATCTTCCAGCAGCGCCAGCATGGCGTCCCGAAAGCGCTGTTGGACAGCCGGGATTTTCGCTGGATTGCCCCCGCCGAGGAGCATCATAGGGTTGGGCCCGGTTAACGCGGTATCGATATCCTCCATGAGTCGGAGGATGCCTGAACCCGATCTTAAAAAGGTGCCAAATTGTGAGTAGCGCACCCGCGACAGCCTGTTTGTTTTACTGGGTCGACGGCGACGCGTCTGGTCGATCGACTCGTTCTGTGGATTCGACGATCAGCCGTCCGTCGAAGTGGCCGAAGGCAAGATCGGAGAGCACGCGCGCCGACTCAATCAGAATCGCATCACGAGGTAATGAGCTGTCGGCATCATCAGGTATTGCGTAGGCTTGTTTCAGCTCATTAAGGAGGGTGCTTTGTTCCCGCAGTCGTTCATCGCGTTCACTTTTACGTTTACTCTCCATGAGCGAAATGCGGGTGGCGACGGCAAGGGGAAGATCAAGGCTTCGCAGGCCGTTGAGATAGGCAAAATCCGGGTCGACCAAAAGTCGTTTTTCGGTGAGTTCGCGAAGGTTTTGAAGGTCTCCCGTTCGTGAGCGCTCGGCGTAAATATCAAAGTCAGTCGCGTCGATCTGCTTCCAGGGCAGTGCATTATCCAGCGCGCGTTCGCCATATTCCTCAGTGACCTGTGGCGATGGCAGGATGATATCCGGCGTTACGCCTCGATGCTGGGTGCTGGCACCGCTCACGCGGAAGAACTGCGCAATCGTAAGTTTTAATTGACCCAAAGGCTGGTTGGGATCGTCAGAGTAACGATCAAGATCAATCAGGTTTTGGACGGTCCCCTTGCCGAAGGTGGTCTCTCCCACAATGATGCCTCGGCGATAGTCCTGTATCGCGCCCGAAAAAATTTCTGAGGCCGAGGCGCTGTCGCGATCCACAATCACAGCGAGTGGGCCGTCATACGCCAGATCATCATCCGGATCTCGATTCACTCGCGTGCGACCCCGTGCGTCACGAACCTGCACGACGGGTCCCGAGGGTATGAATAGACCAGTGAGCGCAGTGGCCTCTGAGAGGGCGCCACCGCCGTTGCCGCGTAGATCAATGATCAGGCCATCCACTCGATCTTTCTCGAGTTCACCGATGAGACGTCGGACATCTGCGGTCGTGCTTCGAAAGTCGGCCTCGCCGCGGGCTTTACCGTCAAAGTCGACGTAGAAGGTGGGAATATCGATTACGCCAACTCGGTGAATGACGCCGCCGTCTTTGACCTCAAGCACCGATTTCTGCGCCGCCTGCTCCTCCAGTTTGATTTGGTCCCGGGTGATCGCAAGCACCCGGGTCTCTGAGTCTCCAGATTTCGGATCAGGCCTCACCTGCAGGCGAACCACGGTGCCCTTGGGGCCCCGAATCAAGTCGACGACGTCATCCAGGCGCCAGCCGATGACATCGATGATGGTGCTGCCGTCTTCCTGACCTACACCAACGATACGATCGCCGGCGCGAAGGCCGCCGTCGATCTCCGCGGGACCACCGGGAACAATTCGTTGCACGACAGTAAATTCATTTTGCGTCTGCAGCACCGCCCCGATCCCTTCGAGCGACAGACTCATCCGGATCTTGAAATTCTCTGTTGCGCGTGGGGAGAAGTAGCCCGTGTGAGGCTCGATTGACGTCATGTAGGCGTTGACGAGTGTTTGAAAGACGTCCTGTGGAGTAACCTGCACCGTGCGGCGGACCTGCTGAGCATAGCGGTCGCCCAAAGTGGTTCGGATCTCATCGTCCGCTTTGTCTTCAAGCCGAAGCGTTAGCACATCGTTTTTTACGCGACGGCGCCACAGGTCATCAAGCTCGGCGGTGTCGATCGCGTAAGGCGACTCCGTCCGGTCGAAGGGGTATTCCTCATCGATGGAAAAATCAAAGGGCTCCTGAAGGCGCGTGGCCGCAAAGCGCAGCCGGTCGATGACACGGGTGCGATACACGTTAAAGATCTCGAAAAAAGGGCCTGTCTCATTGTCGCCGAGCGCGTCATCGAGTTTAAACCGGTACTGCTCAAAGCCCTCAATGTCGGACGCCAGAAAATAGACTCGATTATTATCAAGTGCCTCTAGGTATCGATTGAGTATCTGTGAGGAAAGGGCGTCGTCCAGGCGAACCTTCTGGTAGTGGTAGCGCTCGATAAAGTAGTTAATGAGCTTGATCGTGCGGGCATGGTGAACGGCGGGGGTCAGAGACGGCGGGGCGCTGCCGGTTGCGGCGCTGGCTGAAGCTAACCCTGTTATCGCAAGGGCGAAAGCGACTACATAGGGTCGTGCCTGAGCTTTAAAGTAGCCAAACAACGTGGTGCCAACCTCTCCGGAAGCTAATAGATTTGCGTCTGGTGCAATTATACGAGGCTTATGTGTTCTGCTCGGGAAAGAGCCGAAGAAGCCCCGACTCCGAGGCCTCACAAACGCCCCGTTCGGTAATGATCCCGCTGACCAGGTGTCTCGGGGTCACGTCAAAGGCGGGATTGGCGGCAGCGCTGCCGGTCGGCGTGATCCGGATCTTTTGAATGGCCCCGGCATGATCAATACCGGATATGCAGGTAACCTCATCCGATGGGCGTTGCTCGATCGGAATGTCACGAAGACCGTCGCGAAGCGTCCAATCGACAGTGGACGAGGGCAGGGCAGCATAGAAAGGCACGCGGTTATCGTGCGCAGCGAGTGCTTTGAGGTAAGTGCCGATCTTATTGCAGACATCACCGGTTCGAGTCGTGCGATCGGAGCCCACGATACAAATATCCACGTCGCCGTGTTGCATGAGATGGCCGCCGGCGTTATCGGCGATGATCGTGTGGGCGATACCGTGAGCACCCAACTCCCACGCGGTAAGGGACGCACCCTGATTGCGGGGACGGGTTTCGTCGACCCAGACGTGCACGTCGATCCCCGCGTCATAGGCCTTAAAGATGGGTGAGAGCGCGGTGCCCCAGTCCACCGTAGCAAGCCAGCCGGCGTTACAGTGCGTCAGCACGTGCACGGTCGCGCCTGATCGATCTTCGGATAGCGACCGAATCAGCTCAAGGCCATGATCACCAATTGCGCTGTTGAGGTCGACGTCCTCGTCACATATCCGCTGGGCCAGCTCGCGAGCTTTCGCCTCGCGCTGCGCGGTCGGCGCGGCAAGCAGGACGGGTATCATCCGCTGCACCGCCCATCGCAGGTTTACCGCCGTGGGACGCGAGGCGAGCAGCGTCGTGGCGCGGTGCTTAAGCGCCTGATCTGACGCGTCTTGAGCGCACGCGAGATAAAGCCCGCAGGCTGCGGTGGCGCCGATCAACGGGGCGCCGCGAACGATCATGTTGTAAATCGCATCCGCCGCCTGCTCGGCCGTGGTTAAGACGCGGGTCTCAAAGCAAAAAGGCAGTCGGGTCTGATCGATAACATGCACTTTGGCCTGATTTGCATCAAGCCAAATCGATCGATAGGGAACCCCGTTGACCTGCATTGATGTTTTTACTTATGGGTCCAGCGCGGCGCGCGCTTTTCAGCAAACGCAGACATGCCTTCCTTCTGATCCTCCGTCGCGAATAGCGACTGGAACATGACGCGTTCTGCGGCTACGCCTTCAGCCAGGGTAGTTTCATACGCCTTATTCACAGCGCTCTTGGCCATCATCACGGAGGGCCGTGACAGCGAGGCGATCGATTGGGCGGTTTTGATTGCCTCTTCTAAGAGGTCCGCCGCGGGAAGGACCCGGCTCACCAACCCTGCGCGCTCGGCTTCGGCAGCATCCATCATTCTTCCCGTGAGACACATCTCCATCGCCTTGGACTTGCCTACAAACCGGGTCAGGCGCTGGGTACCGCCCGCTCCAGGGATAATGCCGATCTTTATTTCTGGTTGACCAAACTTGGCGTTATCGGCGGCGAGAATAAAGTCACACATCATGGCCAGTTCGCAGCCACCTCCAAGTGCATAGCCGGCCACAGCCGCGATGACCGGTTTGCGACACTCGGTCACGCGCTCCCAGTTGCGACCAATAAAATTGCCGAGATACACGTCCATGTAGGTTCGATCTTTCATGCCTTTAATGTCGGCGCCGGCAGCAAATGCTTTTTCGCTGCCGGTAATCACGACGGCGCCGATGGCATCGTCGGTCTCGAAGTCATTGAGAGCCTGTCCCAGCTCATCCATCAGATCGTCGGATAATGCGTTCAGGGCTTCTGGTCGATTGAGGGTAATCAGGCCTACATTTTCGCGTGTCGCGCTGATTATGTATTGATAACTCATGGTGATTCCTTTGGGAAAAATATACAACCCGCTACAATGGTCCAGCGCGCCGTGCCGGGCTGACGTGGCACTTGAGGTCTTGGCGCTGGGGTGGAGAAACGAAGCGAATCTTATCAGAGCGCTCCGCTTGGATTCGTTCATAGGCGGATGGTTAGACGGCGCCCGGAGATCCGGGAAATCTTAAATCGGAGACGACAATGGTTGAGGCACAAGACGGACGCTATCAAACGCTCTATCGACGCTCACTACATGACCGAGAGACGTTTTGGGCAAGTGCTGCGGAGGCGATTCAATGGGATAAACCGTGGGAGCGGGTTCTGGATGACTCGAACCCGCCGGATTATCGCTGGTTTGTTGGCGGGGAGCTTAATACCTGTCGTAACGCGCTGGACGTGCACGTGGAATCAGGCCGCGGCGAGCAGGCGGCGCTTATTTACGATTCGGCGGTGACCGGTAGAAAAAAGACGTTCACGTTTAAAACTCTGCGAGACGAGGTGGCGTTGTTTGCGGGCGTCCTGGCCGATCAGGGTGTTCGCAAGGGCGACCGGGTCATTATCTACATGCCGATGGTGCCAGAAGCGGTGATCGCGATGCTCGCGTGTGCACGTTTGGGCGCGGTGCACTCGGTGGTATTTGGCGGATTTGCGGCGAACGAACTCGCGGTCCGAATTGACGACGCGACGCCGCGTGTGATGGTCAGCGCATCATGCGGAATTGAGCCAGGCCGGGTGGTGGAGTACAAACCCCTTCTTGATGAGGCGATACGGCTCGCGCAACACAAGCCTGAGCGCTGCGTGATCTTGCAGCGCGAGCAGGCGCAGGCAGCGATGGTCGCGGACCGAGACGTTGACTGGGTCGAAGCCCGAGCAGTTGCCAAACCGCATGATTGCGTCTCTGTGAAGGCGACCGATCCGCTCTATATTCTTTATACCTCAGGCACGACCGGCCAACCCAAAGGGGTGGTACGGGATAACGGCGGACACGCGGTAGCGCTCAAGTGGACCATGCAGAACATTTACGGGGTAAGTCCCGGCGAGACGTTCTGGGCTGCCTCGGATGTGGGCTGGGTCGTTGGGCACTCCTACATTGTGTACGCGCCCTTGCTTGCTGGTAATGCAACCGTTCTTTATGAGGGCAAACCGGTAGGGACCCCGGACCCGGGCGCCTTCTGGCGGGTGATCAATGAACACAAAGTGAGTGTCCTGTTTACCGCCCCGACCGCGTTTCGAGCAATCAAAAAGGAAGATCCTAAAGGCGAACACATCCGGCAATACGATCTAGATTCCCTTCGGACGCTTTTTCTGGCGGGCGAGCGCACAGACCCTGATACCCTGCACTGGGCCGAGGACAAGCTTGGTGTGCCGGTCATTGACCATTGGTGGCAAACCGAGACCGGATGGTCCATTGCGGCAAACTGTGTAGGTATTGAACGATTGCCGATCCGAGATGGCTCGCCATCGTTCGCGGCGCCGGGATGGGATCTTTGCGTGCTTGATGAAAACGGCAAAGAGGCGGATCGGGGGCAGATTGGTACTTTGGCCGTGAAATTGCCGTTACCGCCTGGAGCCTTTCCCACATTATGGAACGCACGGCAACGATATCTCGACTCGTATATGACGACTTTTCCCGGCTACTACAACACCTCCGACGCGGGCATCATTGATGCCGATGGTTATGTCTATGTGATGTCGCGAACCGATGACATCATCAACGTGGCTGGCCATCGGTTGTCGACGGGCGCGATGGAGGAGGTGTTGTCGGATCACCCTGATGTGGCGGAGTGCGCGGTGACCGGAGTTGCTGATGCATTAAAAGGGCAAGTGCCTCTTGGGTTTCTGGTGCTTAGTGCCGGGTGTGACCGGGCGCATGCGGATATCTGTGCGGAGGTGGTGGCCTTGGTCCGCGATCGTATCGGTCCGGTTGCGGCCTTTAAACAGGCTCTGGTCGTGAAACGCCTGCCGAAGACGCGCTCGGGAAAGGTCTTACGAGGAACGATGCGGGCGATAGCCGACGGCCAGGACTGGAAGATGCCGGCGACGATTGATGACCCTGCGATTCTTGATGAGATTACTGAATCGCTTGCAGCCATTGGCTATCCGCGGAACTGAGCATTTGCATGACTGATTTATCCAAAAAACCCGATCTCAGGGAGTGGCAACGACGCGCTCAGGATGAGCTGAAGGGTGCCGACCCCGACACGTTGTCATGGTCGACGCCAGAAGGCATCACAATAAAGCCGCTATATACCGCTGAGGATCTTGAGGCGCTCGAGCACCACACCGGACTGCCCGGTTTTGCCCCCTATGTACGCGGACCCAAGGCGACGATGTATGCCGGTCGGGCCTGGACCATCCGACAGTATTCGGGTTTTTCCACCGCCGAAGCCTCCAACGCGTTCTATAAACGCAATCTTGCCGCGGGCCAGAGCGGTCTCTCAGTGGCTTTTGATCTCGCGACCCACAGGGGTTACGACTCCGACCATCCGCGCGTTTCGGGCGATGTCGGAATGGCTGGGGTGGCGATCGATTCGGTGGAGGATATGCGCATCCTTTTTGACGAGATCCCGCTGGACAAAATGTCGGTGTCCATGACGATGAACGGCGCGGTGATTCCGGTGCTCGCCATGTTTATTGTGGCGGGCGAAGAGCAAGGGGTGGATCCTGCTGCACTTTCTGGGACGCTTCAGAATGATGTTCTTAAAGAGTTTATGGTCCGCAACACCTACATTTATCCGCCACAGGCATCCATGCGGATCGTCTCCGACATCATCGCCTATACCGCGGCCCATATGCCCAGGTTTAATCCTATTTCTATCTCCGGGTACCACATCCAGGAGGCGGGCGCGACCGCTGTCCAAGAGCTTGCCTATACGTTGGCGGACGGCGTGGAATATGCCCGCACGGCGGTGGCAAGCGGCTTAGCTATTGATGCGTTTGCGCCCCGATTGTCATTCTTCTTTGGCATCGGGATGAATTTCTTCATGGAGGTTGCAAAACTCCGGGCCGCGCGGCTGCTTTGGGCGCAGCTGATTGAAGAGAAATTTTCGCCGAAGGATCCGCGGTCGTTAATGTTGCGAACGCACTGCCAGACCTCGGGGGTCAGTCTTACCAGCGAGGACCCTTATAACAACGTGGTGCGCACGACCATCGAAGCCCTAGCGGCTGTTTTAGGCGGTACCCAGTCGCTGCACACCAACAGTTTCGATGAGGCCCTGGCCCTGCCTTCAGACTTTTCGGCTCATATTGCCCGTAATACGCAATTGATCCTGAGGGAAGAGGCTGGACTGCAGCATGTGGTCGACCCGCTGGGCGGTTCTTACTACGTCGAGAGCTTAACGGCGAGTCTGGTGAGCCATGCTCGAAAGATTATCGACGAGATTGAAGAAATGGGCGGCATGACCCAAGCGGTTATCAGCGGCATTCCGAAACTGCGTATCGAGGAGTCTGCGGCTCGGAAGCAGGCGCGTATTGATAAAGGTGACGAAGTCGTTGTTGGCGTAAATAGATATCAAGCCTCAAATCAGGCGGAGGTGGATATTCTGAGTATCGACAACTCGGAGGTGAGGGCCAATCAGTTGACCCGACTGTCAAACGTCAAGGCCAATCGTGATCAAGCGGCCTGTGATGCATCACTTGCTGCGCTTCGAGAGGCCGCCGGAACTCCAGGCGCCAACTTGCTACAGTACGCGATCGATGCTGCTCGCGTTCGTGCAACGGTTGGAGAGATTTCCCAGGTGCTCGAAGATGTTTTCGGCCGGCATCAGGCACAAGTGAGGACGATTTCAGGCGTGTATGGGGATGCCTACCAGCAGGACGCGGAGTTCATCGCGCTCAAGCGGGAGGTAGACGCGTTCGCCTCAAGCGCGGGCCGTCGGCCGAGAATCCTGGTGGCCAAGCTGGGGCAGGACGGACATGATCGTGGCGCGCGTATTATCGCGACCGGGTTCGCCGATGTAGGCTTTGATGTCGATATCGGGCCTTTATTTCAGACGCCTGAAGAAGTGGTGCAGCAGGCGATTGACAACGATGTTCATGTCGTCGGAATCTCGTCCCAGGCGGCAGGACACTCAACGCTTGTTCCTCAGGTGCTCACTTTGCTGCGTGATCGCCAGGCGTCGCATATTCGGGTGGTTCTGGGAGGGGTGGTTCCAAAGGCGGACAGTGAGGCCCTTGCCGCGCTGGGCGTAGCAGCCTTTTTTGGCCCGGGGACACCCATTTTACAGGCGGCGCGCGATGTGCTCGCGGTGATTAAAGACTAGAGCGGGAGTGAACCGACATGCGTGAAATTATTGAGGAACTGGAGCGTCGCCGTCTAGCTGCTCGTTTGGGAGGAGGGGAGAAGCGGATTGAAGCGCAGCATGCCAAAGGCAAACTGACTGCTCGTGAGCGCCTGGATGTCCTGCTGGATAAAGACAGTTTCGAAGAATGGGATGTGTTCGTCGAGCATCGCTGTGGTGATTTCAACATGGCCGATAAGACCATCCCAGGCGATGGGGTAGTGACTGGCCATGGGACGATCAACGGCCGGACCGTTTTTGTTTTCAGTCAAGACTTCACAGTGCTTGGGGGGTCGCTCTCCGAGGCGCACGCGCAAAAGATCTGCAAAGTGATGGACCATGCCATGAGGGTGGGAGCACCCGTCATCGGTCTTAACGATTCGGGCGGCGCTCGCATCCAAGAGGGCGTGGACTCGCTAGCCGGCTATGCGGAAGTGTTCCAGCGTAATGTGCTTGCATCTGGAGTGATTCCGCAAATTTCAATGATTATGGGCCCCTGCGCGGGCGGCGCTGTGTATTCGCCGGCGATGACTGATTTTATTTTTATGGTCCGTGATACGTCCTACATGTATGTCACGGGGCCGGAAGTAGTGAAAACCGTCACCCACGAGGTGGTTTCCCATGAGGAGCTCGGCGGGGCGTCCACGCATACCAGCAAGTCTGGCGTGGCAGACGGCGCGTTCGATAATGATATTGACGCCTTACTTGCGGTGAGGGAATTTTTTGACTTCCTGCCATCAAGTAATGCGGATGAGCTACCTGAGCGGGTACCTGTGGATCCGGCGGACCGGCTGGAACCGGCTCTCGATACGCTGGTACCGGCGAATCCAAACAAGCCATATGACATGCACGAACTCATCGAAAAAGTACTCGATGACGGCGATTTTTTTGAGATCAAGCCGGACTATGCCGGCAATATCCTGACCGGTTTTGGAAGGATGGATGGGCGCACCGTCGGGGTTGTTGCTAATCAACCCTTGGTGCTGGCCGGGTGTCTGGATATTCAGTCGTCTACCAAAGCTGCCCGATTTGTTCGATTCTGTGACGCGTTTTCTATTCCGATTATTACCTTTGTCGACGTGCCCGGATTTCTGCCCGGGACCGCACAGGAATACGGCGGAATTATCCGTCACGGGGCCAAACTACTTTATGCCTATGCGGAATGCACCGTACCTAAAGTGACCGTCATTACCCGGAAGGCGTACGGCGGTGCTTACGACGTGATGGCCTCAAAACATCTGCGGGGTGATGTCAATCTGGCGTGGCCTTCGGCTGAGATCGCCGTGATGGGCCCGAAGGGGGCAGTAGAGATCATCTTCCGCGAAGATATTGGCGACGAGGAAAAAATTGCTGCGCGCACTGAAGAGTACCGGCGCAAGTTTGCCAATCCATTTATCGCCGGACATCGGGGCTTTATCGATGACGTGATTCTCCCGCGCGAGACGCGCCGGCGGATCTGCCGATCTCTCAAGATGCTAAGAAACAAGCATCTTGAGAATCCGTGGCGAAAGCACGGCAATATTCCTCTGTGAGACGGGAGCCAACATGAATCACGGGAACCTTCTGGCAATTTGGATTGCCGCTACCGAGGGTGGTAAGACCCATGCCGTTAACGAGGTGAGGGCAACGGCTGGTGCCGGGCTCGAAGGGGACCGGTATTGTTCTTCAACAGCGGATCCCGGAACTCAGCTCACCCTGATTGAAGGCGAGGAGATAGACGCCTTTAATGCGGCGCTCGACCTTGATCTTGCCCCGGGGCTGTTTCGCCGAAATCTGGTTACGCAGTCCGTTCGTCTTAATGATCTGGTGGGACGGGCGTTTTCCGTGGGGGATGTCCAGCTACGGGGTATTGAACTGTGTGAACCTTGCGCCTACCTTCAAAATCTTCTTGAGGTTCCGGAGCTGGTGAAGACCCTGACCCATCGCGGCGGGTTACGCTGCGAAATCCTCTCCAGCGGCACGCTTCGGGTGGGCGATACGATTCAGCCCGTCTAGTCGTCGGACCTTAAGGTCTTGGCGGTTTCGCGAAGGACAAACTTCTGGATTTTCCCCGTAGAGGTCTTTGGTAGATCGCCGAAGATAATTGTTTTGGGCACCTTGTAATGCGCCATGTGATCCCGACAGAAGCTGATCACGTCTTCGGGTGAGGCGTGTTGGCCTGCCCGCAGGGTGACAAAGGCGCATGGAGTTTCCCCCCATTTCTCGTCAGGTCGAGCCACGACTGCCGCCTCGAGGATGCTGGGGTGACGATAAAGGGTTTCCTCTACTTCGAGGCTTGAAATATTTTCCCCGCCCGAAATGATAATGTCTTTTGAGCGGTCCTTGATTTCAATATAGCCGTCCGGGTGGCGCACCGCGATGTCGCCGCTATGGAACCAGCCACCGGAAAACGCGCTGTCGGTAGCCGCTGGATTTTTAAGATAACCCTTCATGACGGTATTGCCTCGAAGCATCAATTCGCCATAGGTTTTACCGTCCCAGGGGACATCCTGCATCGTCTCGGGATTTTTAACGCTGGCATTTTCCAAGGTGCCGTAATGAACGCCTTGGCGGGACATTCGGGCCGAGCGTTGGGAAAGCTCGAGCGCGGGCCAGTCCTCCTGGGGCAGGCAGACGGTGGCTGGCCCATAGGTTTCGG
>RGTL01000271.1 GCA_010025385.1 Gammaproteobacteria bacterium
TCAGAATATATTCACACAAGTGCAGGTCCGCGGACCCGCCGAAATGGGTGTAGATAACGAAAACAACATGATGTCCGAACGTATCGGCACACCTGGGTTTTCAAATCTCGCTGGATGGCTTGGAAACGCGCAATTGGGGCCTGTTTACCTTGGTTGGACCGGGGTTATATCGCTTGCCACTGGTTTGCTGTGGTTCAATATCGTTGGTCTCAACATGCTCTCCCAAGTGGGTTGGTCGATCCCTGAGTTTATTCGTCAACTGTTCTGGTTGGCGCTTGAACCTCCTGGGCCTGAATATGGTCTGAGCATTCCACCGCTGAACGAAGGCGGCTGGTATATAATCGCAAGCTTCTTTCTACTTGTTTCGGTAATGTCATGGTGGTTGCGCACCTATCTTTTGGCTGAACAGCATAAGATGGGCAAACATATCGCTTGGGCCTTTTGGCAGCGATTTGGTTGTTCCTTGTGTTGGGCCTGTTCCGCCCCGTTTTGATGGGCCAGTGGAGTGAGGCGGTGCCTTATGGCATTTTCCCACACCTTGATTGGACGACAGCCTTCTCAATCCGTTATGGGAACCTCTACTATAACCCGTTCCACGCACTTTCGATAGTGTTCCTTTATGGCTCGGTTCTGCTCTTTGCGATGCATGGCGCGACCATTTTGGCGGTGTCGCGCTTTGGTGGCGACCGCGAATTGGAACAGATCTATGATCGTGGCACGGCATCCGAACGCGCTGCTTTGTTCTGGCGCTGGACGATGGGCTTTAACGCCACAATGGAGGGGATTCACCGTTGGGCTTGGTGGTTTGCGGTTTTAACCCCGATCACAGGTGGCATCGGCATCCTTTTGACAGGAACCGTGGTGGATAATTGGTTCATCTGGGCGCAGGAGCATAATTTTGCACCAGAGTATCTCGCGCCCTATGGTTATGAAGCTTACGGTAGCTACGAGGGCTTCCTTGGTCAAACCACGGGAGGAAACTAAGATGTTGCCTAAATGGTTCAACGAATGGAACGAGAAAAATCCAACTAATGTATTTGGTCCTGCCATTTTAGTTGGGGCGGCCGGAGCAGCGGTATTCGTAGCAGCTATGCTTGTGAATTTTGGTCAGCCGTTCAAAACAGACACGCTGCAAACTGGCCCGCGCGGGACAGGGATGGGTGTGCCTGAATTTCAAGCTGACTTGGCGGCCTCTTATCCTGACGCGGATAATTTCTACACCACCGAGCCAATTGTTCCCGAAGCCAATGCGCGCCCGATCCGTATCGTGCGTGCAGATGCAGAGCCAACCTTGGGTTACTTGACGCCTGAGAATTATGATCGATTGGTCGAGGCAATGCGTATTTGGACAGGTATCCCCGACCTCTTCGCGGGCGAGGAAAACTACCAAACCGTGGTGGCGCGGAACATGATCGAGATGACCCAGAATATTAATGAATTCTGGGGGGGTCACGTCAACGCTAATGCGGAAGTGGGTGTCACCTGTTACACCTGCCACCGTGGTCAGCCCGTGCCCAATAACATCTGGTTCGAAGTGTCGCCTGTGAACGAAAACGCAGGCGGTTGGTCAGCAAACCAGAACCGCGTGACGATTGTGTCAAACTCGACATCATTGCCCTCGGATTATCTGGAAACCTACCTACTCTTGAACGAAGATGGTCAGTATAACCGCATCGGTGTGCATGATCTGGCTTCGCGCGTGCAGCAGATGGAAGGAGATCCGCTAATCCAACATGCAGAACGCACTTATGCCTTCATGAATTACATTGCGAATTCTTTGGGCGTGAACTGCACCTTCTGTCACAACACGCGGGCCTTTTACGATGCGGCACAGGTCACCCCACAATGGGCGACCGCAACGCTTGGCATTCAGATGGTGCAAGAGGCGCTTGACCTCTACATCCTGCCATTGGCCGATGTTCTGCCTGCAGAACGACTTGGGCCTGTGCATGGTGATGTGCCTAAACTGGCCTGTCGCACCTGTCACCAAGGGCAGCAGCGTCCACTGCGTGGCTTGAACGTGATCGCGAATTGGCCTGAGCTTGCCACAACATCAGGCGAGCCTGACTATTCGGCCTTTCAGTGATGTTTGGCTGCGGCCAAAATAAGACCCTGTTCTGCGGTATAGACCCTATATCGCAGAACAGATCAGACCATCAGAACTCACCTATCGTCCCTTCGTAGGTGCGCCTTGCCACGGGTTTGGGGTTTCCCCACCCGTGGTTTTTTCTGGCTTGGGAGGGCTGGAAAGATGACACGACCAACGACCGAGCTTCTAAACCGCATTCATAGCCCCGCAGATTTGCGCCGCATGAGCGATGACGAATTGGCCCGCCTCGCGGATGAGTTGCGGGCCGAAACAATTTCGGCCGTGTCGGAAACGGGCGGCCATCTGGGATCAAGCCTTGGTGTCGTAGAGATGACCGTGGC
>RGTL01000272.1 GCA_010025385.1 Gammaproteobacteria bacterium
AGGGACTCATCCCAATCGGACGACCGATCCTAAACAACCGGCTTGTAATCTTGGATCAAGAAGGAGAGCTGGCTCCGCTGGGTGTCTGGGGCGAGCTTGGTATTGGTGGCGCAGGGCTGACGGCGGGATATCTTAATCAACCCGACCTGACGTCGACCCGATTTAGAATCATTGACTTAGGCGGTGTTTCAACGCGAGTCTATCGCACCGGGGATCGCGCAAGACTTCGCGCCGATGGAAGGTTTGAGGTATCAGGCCGTCTCGATAACCAGGTGAAGGTGAGAGGTGTTCGCATCGAGCCCGAAGAAATAGAGGCCACTCTCGAGACGCACCCTGGCGTTCAGAGCGCGATCGTGTCCGTTCGGGAGATCCTCGGCGAGCAGGTACTCGTGGCTACTGTGTCGGGGGAGCTTACTGCCCAAGAAAAATGGTCCGGTGCTCTTTCAGCCTTTGTTCGTGATCGTCTGCCCTCGACCATGACACCTGGCATTTGGTATTCCATGCCATCGCTTCCTGTTATGGCGAGCGGGAAAATTGATCGTCAGGCAGTCCAGAATCGTTTACCGCGATTAGATGTTGATCAATCTCCGGATTCGAGAACGGGACCAGCGCCGCTAGCGGGAAAGGATCTTATCGAGCTTCGGCTTGGTCAATTGTGGGCGGACTACCTTCCGGTTCAGACATTAGACCGAAATGCTAACTTCTTCTCGATTGGAGGACACTCCCTGCTTGCGGTCCGCTTGCTCGCAGCGGTTGAGAAAGAGTTTAACCGTCAGATTCCGTTGGCGACTCTTTTTCAGGCGCCGACGATCGCGCTGATGAGCGATTTCCTCAGGAAAGGGGATTCCCGTCAGGACGTTTGGTCGGATGCGGTTCGGATGAAGAAAGGCGATCAACACAAGGCCGTCTTTCTCATTCCGGGAGCTGGAGGAAATGTGCTGTATTTTCAAGATCTGGTTCAACGGGTGCCGCAGACCTACAACGTATATGGCCTGCAGCCTCCGGGACTAGATGGACGGACGCCACCGATTGATAACATCCCTACGCTGGCCCGATATTTCTTGGATCAGGTCTCAGATATTGTGTGCAGTGAGGACCTCAGCGATATCGTGGTTCTTGGCCACTCATTTGGTGGTCTTGTTGCTTACGAACTGGCCCGTCTCGCCCAGATTGAGGGCCCGCGATTACGCATGGTCGGCATTCTCGACACCGCCGCACCGCAGCTACAAGAGCAGGTAGGCCGGGATTGGTCGCATCGCGAGTGGGTCCTTCACCTAAGTCAAATCGCGTCGCATATGTTCAACGAGGACGTAACCCTAACGCCTTCGATGCTCGAAAGTAACTCAGAAATTGATCAGATTCAGATATTTTATGAACGTCTGGTCAGTTCAGGCGTCGTGCCCGAGGGTACACGGCCTGAGTATGTCTCAGGACTGATCAAGGTATACCGATCCAACCTCGCGGCATCGACTGATTTATCCCCACCGGAGAAAGCGATTGAGAATCTAATCATTATTCGATCGCGCGATGAGCAGCCGCAAAATCTGATAACGGATGCGGCAGCAAAGAACAGAACGTTTGTCGATTTAGGCTGGGCGGAGTTTCTGGGGTATTCCATCAGCGTGCTGGAATGCCCCGGGGATCATCTTACAATGCTTCAAGCGGAGAATGCGGCTACACTATGGGAAGCGCTGAGTGATCGGCTGAACTAAGCAATCAAATCTCTCGAGGAGTGAGTTCATGAGCATCTGTGTGCGAGTAATTTTTTCAGGAATCCTTGTGTTCTTATTGAACGCCGCGCACGCTGCACAGGTGGCGGATAAAGATTTTCACCCAGTGGCGGCTGATCCCGCATTTTCGAGTGGGGCTGGACCTGTCATCGCCGTGGATGCGGCCCATGCGAACTTCCATACCTGTGACGGCCGGTACATTGCGTTTTGTGAGCTAATGAAGAGTGACGGTTACCAGGTTAAGACGAACACGAAAAAACTGTCGGCAGAGTCCCTTGCCGACATCCGATTGCTTGTAGTCGCAAACGCCCTCAGCGAGAAAAATATTGACCCGAAACAGAATTGGGCCACGCCGATTCTGCCCGCTTTTTCCGATTCTGAAAAAGAAGCACTGGTGGAGTGGATTAAAGGTGGTGGCTCACTCCTGTTGATCGCGGATCATATGCCATTCCCCGGCGCTATTAGTGACCTGGCGCTTCACTTCGGCGTCAACTGGGGCAACAGTTATGCTTTTGCGGCGAATACTCAAATTGTCGAGGCTGCCAACAAGAACTCGTTGGCGGTGATCAAGGGCCCCGATTCGAACATGATGACTTTCGGTTTAGACGGGATAAATGCAACAGGTGTTCAGGCGTTTCCGCACCCGGTGTTTCTGGGCAGGAATCCCTCTG
>RGTL01000273.1 GCA_010025385.1 Gammaproteobacteria bacterium
AGCAAAAAAACGCTCTGCCAACCGATCGACTGATACGCCTCATCAACCCGCAAAACGCCAGACACAATCATCCCGACGGCGCCCGTCATCAGGGCAACCGAAAGCCTTAAATCAGTAAACAGGATCAAACCCAGCGCGATGGCAAAGAAAATACTCGCGTGAGGCAACTTATGCGGCCGCGTGTCGTCACGGGGGAAATCAGTAACCACGGCAAAGTCACTGTTCTTCGCGATAGGTGCAATATTTTTCCACCGCGCGTGTAGAACAAGGGTATCGCCCGCCTGAAGCTTGAACTCCGGGATATCCCGATCAATAACCTCGTCGATCCGGAAGATAGCCAGCACCGTCGCCCCGTACCGCTGACGGAGCGCCATTTCTTTTATGGATTTGCCAATCGCGGCGGAATCCGGTGGCACGACGACCTCGATGATCCCCGCAGCCGTTGGACTCAGGATCTCCGAGAAGACATCCATTTCTTTGCTGAGTGCGAGCGCATTCTCATCGCAAAATCGCGCAACCGACTCAAATGGGCCCATGATAGCGAGATCAGACCCTACCCAAAGGGGCGTATCCCCGGACGGAGCCACGGTTAGCTCATCGCCGCTCCTCACCGCAACAATCCATCCACCTCTACCTGCGCTTCCGATCTCAGAAATCAGTGAGCCTGCCAGAGGGCTATCGTCGGTGATCCGGGCCTCGAATACCTCCCCGGAGATCCCATAGACTTCTGAGAAATACTTCAAGGTGCTGCCTGATTCCTGCGGCTTATCCTTGACCACGGGAAGCACAAACCGTCCCAGCAATACAAAATACAGAATACCGCTGATCAGCATGACGATCCCGACGGGCATTACCGAGAAAAGTGAGAACGCACTCATCTTCTCCACACCACTCGGCAGGGCCCGATTTGAGGTCTCGATAAGATCGTTCAGAAGAATGAGCGGACTGGACCCCACCATGGTCATGGTGCCACCCAAAATAGCGCAAAACCCCATCGGCATTAACAGCCGGGAGATAGGTAAATTACCGCGCCGGGCGATTCGAGTGACCACCGGAAGAAATAACGCGGCCGCTCCAATGTTTTGCATGAAACTGGAGATGATGCCAACCGTCGCGGAAATGATCGAAATGATTCGACTTTCGGTGCGACCTCCGAATTTCAGAATTTTCCCTGCCAATTGACTCATCAGTCCAGTCTTGTCCAGACCGGCGCCGATGATCATTACGGCAATGATAGAAATGACCGCATTGCTGGCGAAGCCGTCAAAAAGGTTTCCAATAGGCACCAGTCCATCGTAGCCGGGCCACATGGATGTGAGACCAAGGAGCACCATGATGCAGATTGCGGCCACATCAACGCGGACTACTTCGAACGCGAACAAGAAGACAGTCAAACCCAAAATCGCCATCACCGCGATCATCTCGGCGGTGAGTACAATAGGTTCGGTCAAAAGGCCTCCATCGAACGACGGTAAGAAACTAAGAAACTGCGCGCCAACGTCACAGCTCGTCGAAAAAATATAGCACAGGCGAAAGGCCCCTCAGAAATGCGCTCATCCAAAAAACTTATTGCGCCGAATGCCGCACTTATGCGTAGTTCAGCCTGCCTCACAGCCCAACCCGTTTTGAACTTTCTCTAACCTTTCAGTAAAGCGCAGAGCGTGACCAAACGAAAAACCAATCGGCTACATCCTCGCTACCTTCCGAGTTGGCTGGCCCTAGGACTATTGCGCGCCCTGAGCATCCTCCCTCTTCGCCTGGTTTACGTCCTGGGCACTGGTCTTGGCAATCTTCTCCACCTGCTGATTCGGGGAAGGCGAAAAATTGCATACCGAAACCTGGAATTGTGCTTCCCGAATCTATCCGGGGAGGAAATCGCCGCTTTGACAAAGGAGCATTTTCGAGAGACGACTCGCGCGGCGTTACTCACAGGATTTATCTGGTGGGCATCAGAGGCGCGTCTTCGAAAGCATGTGACCATACGCCACCCGGAACGCTTGAAATCCATACTTGATAAGGGTCAAGGCGTTATCTTGCTCGCTCCTCACTTTGTGGCGCTCGAGCTTGGGGGGGTCTTTTTGTCGCTGGATTACAAAGGCGTTAGCGTCTATCAATACAACCGTAACCCGGTTTTTGACAAGGCCATGTTAAGGGCCCGTCAACGTTTTGGGGCAACCCTTGTCGAGAGAAAAAATGATTTTCGCCAACTCATTAGAGCCATCCGGAGCGGAAAGATCTGTTACTACCTGCCCGACCAGGATCCTGGGCCAAAACACGCCGTGTTTGCGCCATTTTTTAAAATACCCACCGCGACCTGGCCTGTACTGGGCAAGCTCGCACG
>RGTL01000274.1 GCA_010025385.1 Gammaproteobacteria bacterium
TAAGTATGCTTCTCATATGTGCGGGCATATCGTCCGGACCCTCGCTGCGGTGGGTCAAGACAGGGTCTCCATCTGGCGCCAAACGCGCGAGCAGGGTTTCGAGATCATCGTGCACTCGTGAGTCCGCGTTCTCCGTGATCACTAACGACGCGCTGGTGTGGGCGCAGAAAATGTGGCATAACCCCGTCGCGATTGAGGACGCAGCCACCGCTCGGGCCACTTCAGGACCGATATCCACTAACCCTCGGCCACGGGTCGCAATCACGAACTGCTGCTGAAACATCTTCATTGCAAGCCGCTGCACTCTTAAAATAGGACGGGGAGCCCACGTGACAGAAAACCTAACACGAATACTCGAAAATATCGAGAACGCAGCGCCCGGTGAGATACTCCGGTCGATCCGTCGCGGTCTCGAGAAGGAGAGTCTTCGCATCGACAGCGAAGGCGTGCTGGCACAAACTCCGCATCCATCGGCCCTGGGCGCTGCTCTCACGCATCCTCACATCACCACCGACTACTCAGAGGCGCTGCTCGAATTTGTCACCCCGGTATGCTCAGAGATTCCCGAGCTTATCGAGTTCCTGACCGAGCTTCACCAGTTCACCTATCGCAATATTGGGGACGAGAAACTCTGGGTAACCAGTATGCCCTGTATTGTGAACGGAGAAGAGAGCATACCGATCGCTTACTACGGCGAATCCAACGCCGGCCGAATGAAATATGTCTATCGTCAGGGTCTGGCGCATCGATACGGCAAACTGATGCAGACCATTGCCGGTATCCACTTCAATTTTTCTCTCGACGATACATTCTGGCGAACCTATCGACGCCTGTCTGGATCGACCGCTCCACTGAGGGACTTTAAGTCGGAGCGCTACCTTGGCCTGATGCGAAATTTCTACCGGATCGACTGGGCTATTCCCTACCTATTTGGAGCGTCCCCAGCCGTTTGTTTTACGTTCTTGAAAGGAAGAAGTCATCATCTTCAGCCGCTGGGTGAACACTCCTACTATCTCCCTTACGCCACGAGCCTGCGCCTGACCGACCTGGGATACCAAAGCGAAGCCCAGGCGTCGGTGCATCTAAGCCTCAATAATCTCGATGACTACACGGCGTCACTGATACAAGCTACCTCGGAGCCCTATCCACCGTATCAGGCTATCGGGGTGAAGGTGGATGGTGAATATCGGCAGTTAAATGATTCCCTGCTTCAGATTGAAAACGAATATTACGCGTCCATGCGCCCAAAACGGGTAGCGGAATCGGGCGAGCGGCCCAGTCATGCCCTTCGCTCACGCGGGGTCGACTACATTGAGATGCGCGCTCTGGATCTCAACCCGTTCCTACCGGTTGGTATTGACGAACAGGGGATCCGTTTTCTGGATCTGATGATGCTGTCTTGCTTGTTAACACCTAGCCCGCTCATGGACTGGGATGAATTCAAACGCCTCAGGGCTACCCGTACGGCGGTCGCCGAGCGCGGGCGGGACCCCTCGCTTCGGATCACTCTGGCCGACGGCAGCGAGTGCACGATTCAGCGCTGCGGCCTTGGCTTGATCGAACGCCTGAAGCCGCTTGCTGAATATCTCGAGTCTGGTGCGCCGGGCTATCTCGATGCGCTGGACTATCACCGCGGGCTTTTTGAAGATCCCACCAAGACGCCCTCTGCCAGAGCCCTGGAGGGCGCGCACGAGCACAAGGAGACATTCTTCTACTTTGCCAAAGCACAGGCCGAGCATCACGAGCGTCTGTTTAAGGGATCCCGCCTGGAGTCAACACAACAGGATCGATTTACCCGGGAGGCTGAAGAATCGCTGGCGCAGGCCAAAGCGATTGAGGCGAACGACGAGGTTGATTTTGAAACGTTCCTGGACCGCTACTTTGAGCGTTGAACTTCTCTAGGCCGCTTCAAGATCCGCAATCAAAGATCGCAGGAATCGCTCCCCCGCTTCCACTTCACTTTCCTCAATGAATTCATCCGGCTGGTGAGCCTGATCAATAGAGCCTGGGCCGCAAAGAACCGTAGGAAATCCAGCGCCCTGATATTGGCCGGCCTCAGCTGTGTAGGCCACTTTGTGAGTCACCTCGTTGCCGGTTAGGCTCTGAACCAGGCTAAGAATTGGGTTGCTGGAGTCTTCGAAGGCCGGACATTGCGCAAGTACGCGGGTCTGGATATCACAGGCGCTATGTCGGGCCCGCATCCCAGGGAGCACTTCCGTGCGGCAGAACACCTCAAACGCATCGATCAGCGTCTGGGGATCTTCTCCCGGAATGTTTCGGATATCCCAGGTGAACTCGCACTTTCCCGATATGATGTTAAGCGCCGTCCCGCCTTTGATA
>RGTL01000275.1 GCA_010025385.1 Gammaproteobacteria bacterium
AAAGTTCCGTCGCGGAACAAGAGCTCGCGCTGGTATTCAATTCGCACACCGATCGTGCTCCCGGGAGGAATTCCCGCGACGGAAGTCGTAAATATGTTTGGCCGTTCCTGCTCTAAAAGCGCCGCCTTCTTGCCCGCCGCTTTTGCGCGCTCGTAGGTCTCCCTGGCTTTCTCGCGCTCCTGAATCTCGCCGACAATCACGCGATCGCCTATGCGCACCTCAAGCGTATCGACCGCGGCGTTCTCCGGGAGCGGAAACACATAAACCCCCTCAAGCCAAAGATCAGTCGGGTTATGAAAATACTGCGTCACCACCGTTCGGGCGACAACGCCCGTCACCTGAATATCCACCTCAGTGCCGAGCATGGGCACCTTTCGTAACACCCGCTCGTCTTTGGCCCGGACCAAAAGCGTGCCGGCTTTTGCCTCGGCCGCGTTTACCGGCTCGCCCAGGGCGGCCGCGCTCAATGCAAAAGCCGGATGGGCAGCGAGAATCAAAAGCCAGGTCGCGATGAACAAACCCAGGGGTTTCAGGCGGTCAAATGTGGGCATAGTGAGGGAGGAAAAGGCTGATCATGTTTCGGGATAGCCCGGCCCCGGAGGGAATTTTTCAGACGATTACATTTTTAAAAGCTGATAAAAAAAATCAGAAAAATCCGGCTATTGAGATAAAGCGGTTTTTAGCGGGCAGGCAAGGCGGATAAAAATCCCATGGATTTGCCTGCCGGGTGGACAGGTTTTCGCCATGCGAAAAAGTTAAAAAGACAAAAACCAAAAAAGCGCATCCATGGCCCACGCCCTCCAGACCCTGAACGAGCTTTCTCCTGAAGAGACCAAGAGTCTTTTGACCCGCGTCGCGGCCTTTGCGCTTCGCCGCCTGGGCACCCGGGCCGGTCACAGCCCGGAGATGCATCCTGAGGATCTCACCCATCAGGCGCTCGCGGATACTTTGGCCGGGCGCCGTCAGTGGAACGACGCCATCCATACGCTGGAACAACACCTGACCGCGACCATCAACAGCTACATCTCGCATTACTTCAGCTCGCTCGCCGCCAAAAGCGTCAGCCACTTCAGTCACGATGCGGATGTAAAAGACGGCGGCACTCCATACGCGAGGCCATCAATACCGAGACCGATCTCCTGCTGCGCCAGACCTGGCATCTCTTTGAGACCGAGGGCTGGGATCTCAAAAAAGACAGTGAGCATTTTTGTGAGCGCCTCGGGCTCGACGGCACCTCCGGCAGCGCGGACTATCAGCGCTTTAACCGGGTGCGAAACCGCATCCGCCACATCACCCGCAGCTGCGCCCTCGATCAGATGCAGCGAAGCGCAGAGGTCGCATCGGCATGAGTACAGCTGACCCCACCGACCTGCTACGGCGCATTCTCGGAGAAGAAGGCGAAGCGCTCATGCATATGGTGCATGCTGAGACATCCGATGCGGCGCTGCTGAAATCTGCCGGTATCGACACCGAGGCCATGCTCGCCCGCGCGCAGATACAAATCAGCCGGGCGGCAAAACTCTCGCAAGCGGGCATCAACCCGCCCGTGCCTCTCGAAGAATTATCTGAAGAGGCCTTTAAGGCCCTGGATATCCCCACGCTCCAGAAATATCTCGTCGCCGGCGGCGTGGATGTGAATCGACTGATGGTACGAACCCAAGAGCTTCTGGATCAGCACGCCACTCAGCACGCCACAACGCCAAACGAAAAAGCCAAGCCCAAAAAAACGCTCGCCGAAAAACTCTTTGGTATGTGGCCCAAGGCACCAGGCGGACCGATCTGGGGTGTGGCGGTGAGCGCCATGGTGCTGGTGGCGGTTGGCGTGGGCGTTTGGCGCCTCGCACCGCAGGCGCCCATGATCGCGCCCGCACCCGACGTGCGAGAGCTCGCAGTCTCGCTTGATCCCGAGCCTTCAATACCTGTCGCCACTGCCCGCTCCGTCACACCCGCGCCGGTCCTGATAAGCGCGCCGTCTTTAGAGCAGGCCCTTTCAACGCCTATCGAGCCCGCTGCGCTGGCCAATTCAGCTTCGGTTGATGAAATCGATCAAGCGGTAGCAATCGCGAGCAATGCCCCAACACGCACAAATGAATCACCCACCTGGGCTGTGACCCAGCAGGCGAGCGAGCCTGCGCCCAAACAAAAAGTAGAGTTTGTTTTTCAGCCGGGCGATACCTTCTCGCACGGTATGGCGCGCTCAGGCTTGCCCACACAGCTATCCAACGCGCTCGCCGAGCGCGTGGGCAGCAACTTTCACCCCGGCGACAAGCTCATTATCTTTTTTGAGAATGATGAGTTTGAGCAGCTCGTGGTCATCCGACGCAAAAAGCAGCCCATTAC
>RGTL01000276.1 GCA_010025385.1 Gammaproteobacteria bacterium
GAGCATTTCGGGTAAGTGCCAACCGCGTCTATGGGACAGGTGACGATCGGCGTGCCGGGATCCACCGTCGGGTAAACACATTCACCCTTTGAATACGTGCCTCCCGAATTCTTGCATTGAGTCGAGGGAGATACGGGATCAGTCGTCTCGCCCAAGGGGCGCTGGTCTTTTTCATCTGAGATGCCGTCGTTATCGTCATCCGGATCAATCCGATTAGGGACGCCATCACCATCGGCATCAAGGTCCAGGATATTGGGTACGCCATCTCCGTCAATGTCATTGGTGGTCTTCAGACGCTCAGATGTTTCGCCGTGCTGATGACTGGCAAAGTTCTCCTGACTGCCGTCATGCTCGGCGACTGATCGGGCTATGCCTTGGGCGCCCTGGCATTCCCCTTTTAACCAGCGACCCGACGAGGCTTCGCAAGACGCCTGATCCATGGGTGCGCCGATGGACGCTCGCTGGCTGGTGCCGCTGGAGGAATCTCCACGGCCGCAGCTCACGAGAACTGCAAGCATCAGTAGCGAGAAGGGAAACCAGACGGATCGTCGATGCATGAGGCGCGCGTTTGTAAACTTAGGTCGATTAATTATAAGAACTCAACAAAATCATTGTAAACCGGCAAGTCGGATTCAACTTGATTATTGGCCGGTCAGAAAAGACCCTGATCTTTTTGTGTTTTCCGGGACACGATTTAACTTTAATCGCCAACAAAAATACCCATTAAGTCTCTGATGATGCCGACAGGAGTCTGACCGAGAGGTTGTTGCCTCCGTGGAGCGAAAAAGGTCACGCGTGCCCGGGCCTGCCAAATTTATGGGAATATCCCCCGCTGTTATTAAATCAAGTGCTAATTTTCGTTCGGGGACACACGTGCGGGACTGTGATTATCTAATCGTTGGTGCTGGCTCGGCCGGTTGCGTATTGGCCAATCGGTTGAGTGAGGATCCTGGCGTCAGCGTGGTGCTTCTGGAGGCTGGAGGCTCAGACCGAAGCGTCATCGTGCAAATGCCTGCGGCATTATCGATGCCGATGAACACCCGTCGTTTCAATTGGGGATTTGAAACGCAGCCTGAGCCTGGTCTTGATAACCGCGTTATGGATTGTCCGCGCGGGTTGGGCCTTGGAGGCTCATCATCAATAAACGGCATGGTGTACGTACGCGGCCACGCCGAGGACATCAATCAATGGGATGCCGCCGGCGCCGAGGGATGGGATTACGCCAGCTGCTTGCCGTATTACCAGCGCGCAGAGACCTGGTATCGTGGAGGGGATTCGTATCGCGGGCAGGACGGCCCGCTTGCCGTGTGCGCCGGGAACGATATGAGGCTGAATCCGCTGTATCGGGCGTTTATCGATGCCGGTGTAGAGGCGGGTTATCCCGAGACGGCGGATTACAACGGGCTTCAGCAGGAAGGCTTCGGTCAGATGCATATGACCGTGGATCGGGGTCAGCGGGCCTCCACCAATCACGCCTACTTGCGACCTGCGAGAGCGCGTAAGAATCTTCGCGTGATTACCGGGACGCTTGTAAATCGACTGATCATTGAGAACGGTAAGACCGTTGGTGTCGAGTATGAAAAAGATGGTAACGAGTTCAAGCTTCATGCCCGCGCGGAGGTCATCCTTTCGGCGGGGTCTATCGGGTCACCCGCCATATTGCAACGCTCGGGTATCGGTCCGGCGAGTGAACTTCAAAATGCTGATGTGCCGGTGGTGCATGATCTTCAGGGGGTGGGTCGAAATCTTCAGGATCATCTGGAGGTATATTTTCAGTATCGTTGCCTTGAGCCCATCTCGCTGAACGGAAAACTCTCGTGGTGGCATAAAGGGTTGATCGGTCTTCGGTGGCTGTTGTTCAAAGATGGTCTAGGCGCAACCAATCACTTCGAGTCGTGCGCGTTTATCCGGTCGAAGGCCGGTCGGCGATCACCCGATATCCAGTATCACTTTCTTCCTGGTGCCATGCGCTACGACGGCAGGGCCGCCTTTGACGGTCACGGCTTTCAGGTACACGTGGGGCCGAATAAACCGCATAGTCGGGGCGCGGTCCGGATCGTCTCAGATAGTCCGCGGGAGCATCCGCTCGTGCAATTCAATTACCTGACCGCCCGTGAAGATGTCGAGGATTGGAGGGCAACCATTAAGTTGACTCGCGAGATCCTGGGTCAGCCGGCGATGGATCGCTTCCGGGGCGAGGAGATCGCGCCGAGCGCGGCGATTCAGTCCGATGCTGAGATTGACGCCTGGGTCCGGCAAAATGTGGAAAGCGCCTATCACCCCTCATGTACGTGCAAGATGGGTGCCGAC
>RGTL01000277.1 GCA_010025385.1 Gammaproteobacteria bacterium
GGAAAAAAACGACAACGTCCAGTTCGGCCACATCCAGAGCCACCGCCCTTCATAAAAAAGATCGCCGCGCGTCGGCGCACTCATCCGCACCATATTATCGGACGCAGTCGTTTCAAACTTTTCAAAATCGATGGCTTTAAAAAAATCCGGATGAATGCCGGGGATGTGATAGCCCTCCACAAAGTTATCGGTATAGATCTTCCAGTTTGCGTCAAACACCAGGCGGTGGCGCTCCGCCCATTGGTAACGCTCAATGGGTGCATCGTTGATCTCCGGTATCAGCGCGCCAAGCTGTTCGGAAAGACTCTGTTGCGGAGCAATGCTCACAAAAACGAGCCCGCGCCATACCTCCAGCGATAGCCCGTAAAGTGGCCAATCCTCAAGCTTTAAAGGCTCGTTTTCTTCGAACCACGGCGCCCGCTCAAGCGAGCCATCCAGCCGATAAACCCAATTGTGGTACGGGCATCGAATCGACCGGCACCGCCCGGCGCCTTCACTTAAAAGCGCCGCACCGCGGTGCCGACAAAGATTGCGAAACGCCCGAAGCGTGCCGGATTCATCCCGGATAACAAATATCTTGGTGCCGGCAATATCCACCGCCACGTAATCGCCCTTGTCCGAAAAAGCACTTAATGGCGCCACCACCTGCCACGCGGCCTGAAAAACCCGGCGCTTTTCATCCTGAAAGACATCGGGATCCGTGTAATACCGCGCCTCGAGATTCTCACCCAGCATGGCTTAGGTTCCGCAAAACGTGGCGTGCACGATCTCTTCCGGTCGAGGCGGTCGCTGGTATTCGTGCGCCTGCGGTTGATCGCGGTACGGCTGGCTCAAGATCGCAAGCAATCTCTCAAAGGGCGCAAAATCTCCGTGGTCCTCAGCCGCACGAATCACTTCTTCCACGCGATGGTTGCGCGGAATAAAAGCCGGGTTCACCTCGCGCATCTGCGTCTGGCGCTGGCTCGCTATGCTGCGCTCTGCCGCAAGACGCGAACGCCATCGCTTTGCCCATTCATCAAAGGCATCCGCATCTCCCGACTGGGCTGTTTTAAGCCCCAGCTTCTTTTGGGCGCCGGCGTTATAGGCAGCCTCAAACTTTTCCGGGAAAGCATTGATGGCCTCTTGCGCAAGCCCCAGCGCTTTTTCGCTGTGGTCATCCATTAGCGGCACCAGCGTTTGCGCAAGACCGGCAAGATTCCAATGCATGATCGGCGCCTGATTGGCATAGGCATAACGCCCCTGATGATCGATAGAGCTATATACGGTGGTTGGATGATATGTGTCCATAAAGGCGCATGGCCCGTAGTCAATGGTCTCGCCGCTGACAGACGTATTGTCCGTATTCATCACGCCGTGAATAAACCCGATGAGCTTCCATGTGGCCACGAGCTTCGCCTGCGCATCGATCACGTGCTCGAGCATGGCAAGATAAGGCCGCTCGCTCTCTTTTGCCTGCGGGTAATGCCTGTCAATCACGTGATCGGCGAGTCGGCGAATGGCATCCACATCCTGCCGGCCGGCAAAAAACTGAAACGTGCCCACTCTGATATGACTCTTGGCGACGCGCGTCAGCACAGCACCAGGCAGCGGCCGCTCACGGCGGACCATCTCGCCGGTGGTCACGGCAGCGAGCGCGCGGGTAGTCGGTACACCCAGCGCGTGCATGGCTTCGCGGCCCGAGCACGGCGCGGCCATCGCCGTTTCGCGAGAACGGCGTGCGCCCACTGCCCTTGAGCTGCACGTCACGGCGTATGCCGTCATCGCCGACCACCTCGCCGAGCAAAATAGCCCGGCCATCACCCAGCTGCGGCGACCAGCCGCCAAACTGAAACCCCGCGTAGGCCATAGCCAAAGGCTCGGCATCGGCCGGTAACGCATTGCCCGAGAGAATCTGCACGCCTTCAGGTGATGCTAAAAAATCCGGATCGAGGTTTAGCGCGAGCGCAAGATCGCGGTTAACCCGAACGAGCGCGGGCGCCGCAACAGGCGTTGGCGATAGGCGCGCATAAAAATGCTCGGGCAGTCGCGCGTAGGAATTATCAAAACCAAAAAAAGGTGCGTTCAAAACTCAACTCCGCTCAGTGGTTTCTTAGAGCGTAAATCCATGCCAAAAACCGACTGCGCTAAGTTTATCCCCTGAAACCTCGCGCTCAAACCTTGCAAACCATGTAAATTGGCTCTCTCAGAGCGACTCACCCGCCAACATTGAGCATCAATATCAATAGCTTTGATTGTGGGGTCCATGCAAATTACAAAGATAAAGCCTTTCGTCGTACCGGCGTATGTATCCGATAGCGA
>RGTL01000278.1 GCA_010025385.1 Gammaproteobacteria bacterium
GGTCTTCTGCTGGGGCTCGAAAGAAACTGGGACTGGCATACCAGCGGTCGCGTAGCGTCTTTGATCGGAGCGATCAAGGTGCAAACAGAAGGGACACAAAACCACGCCTTCTCCAATGCGCAATTCTGCGAGCGCTATGAGGCTGAGTTCAAGGAACCGCTCGCGCTGAACTAGTCTGGCCTACCCGCTTGGTAACCAGAACGTCTCAGGACTTTTAGGTCTGGGCCCCTGTCAGTGGACGCAAGGGCAGATGAGCCCCCCTCTGAAGCCAGTTTGTCTGGGGGTAGTTAGCCGCTGCGGAGATCGCATGCAGCGTGTACGCGTATCGTGAGCGTTCACTAAGATTCGGCGCGCTGTAGTGCGGTAATGAGCCGTGCAACACCACCAGCGTACCCGCGGGAACCTCGAGCGGCATTGCCTTGGAGTCATCAAAGACCGGAGGATCCGGCAGGGCCACGGTCTCAAGGCGACCATCGACTCTCATAAAACGAGAGCGCAGCCCACGTTCGTGCTGACCGGGCAAAACCCATAAACAGCCGTTTTCGAGCGTGGCGTCCTCAAGCGCAAACCAGAACCCCATCACGCTCTGCGGCTCGGTAAACAGGAATGTGCCGTCTTGATGCCATGTCACCTCACCGCCAATACCCGGTTGCTTAAAAATCAACATGGACTGCAGCAACAGCGGATCGGCTAGGCCTAACTGTCGGGCAAGGATAGCCAGGGAGGGCTGATAAGAAAAACGCTCAAATACGGGATCCAGATCATGAAGCGCATGACCGATTTTATTGACCGCCCGGGTTTTGGGACGATGTCTCAAAATAGTCCGAAGCCGCATGCGTTGGGTTTCGCGTCGAAAATATCGCTACCGTTTCATCAATATCGAAATCATCAACCAGGCGGTTTGCGGCTTGCTTTAGCTCGTCACAAACGGAGGTGGTCAAAAAATCCTCAACGACCAGGCAACCTGCGTCACGCCATTGTGTGAGCGTGGTTTTGCCTAACTGGTCAAGCGTACTCACGTGCACAGTAGGAACGGCTATCGCCCTTTTCATCAGGCTTGTCCGGAAGTCCGATTTTTGAGCGCACTTAAAAACGACGCGCCGCTTTGAAGAGGGGCAAGACCTAAGTGCTCAGCGAGGGTTTGTCCGGCATCAGCAAAACTCGTCCGGGCGCCAAGATCCGCAGCCTCAAGCCCGGGGCCAAAGGCCAATACCGGGACATTCTCTCGAGTGTGATCATGGCCTTGCAGGGTCGGATCGCAGCCATGATCGGCCGTCGCCAACACAAGATCATGTGGCTGTAGCATATCCATAAGCTCGGGGATCCTGGCATCCAGCGCCTCCAGCGCTGCCGCATAACCCGCGATGTCGCGACGGTGGCCATAGAGCATGTCGAAATCCACAAAATTCGTGAAGATGAGCGAGTGATCTGGCGCCGCTCTTATCGCCCTAAGCGTCTCGTCGAACAGAGACATATTGCCGTCTGCCTTAATCTTTTTGGTCACGCCACTGCCGGCATAGATATCCGACACCTTACCGACCGCAACAACCTCTCCACCATCGGCTTTCATGTTGTCGAGTAGGGTGGGCGCGGGTGGCGGCGTCGTGTAATCCCGGCGATTGCCTGTCCGGGAAAACGCGCCAGCCGACTCACCCACAAAGGGTCGAGCAATCACTCGGCCCACGTTCCACTGATCGACCAGGTCGCGAGCGATATCGCACAAGGCATAGAGGCGATCCAACCCAAAATGCGTCTCATGAGCCGCAATCTGGAACACGCTGTCCGCCGAGGTATAGCAGATGGGCTGACCGGTCTGAATATGCTGCTCACCGAGCGCGTCGATAATTGATGTGCCTGACGCGTGACAGTTACCCAGGATCCCAGGCAGTTTTGCGCGTGCGGCCAGTTCGGAAATTAAGGTCTCTGGAAAACAGGGCACGCTCTGCGGGAAATAACCCCAGTCCGTTAGCACCGGCACGCCGGCCATTTCCCAATGCCCGCTGGGCGTATCTTTTCCTACGCTTTTTTCATGCGCGAATCCAAACGCACCCTCAGGCGGGTAACGACTGAGATCCGCGGGCCATTGGCCACGACTTGCGGCCGCGGCATGCGCGAGACCCAAGCGGCAAAAATGGGGGATAAAAAGCGGCCCGCGTGTTCGCCCCGGCGCCGTGCCTGCCGCACAGGCTTCAGCAATATGCCCAAACGTATCCGCGCCTTCATCTCCAAATAAGCCGGCATCGGGTGCAGCACCAATTCCCAATGAATCCAGCATCAAGACAATGGCT
>RGTL01000279.1 GCA_010025385.1 Gammaproteobacteria bacterium
GTCAGGCGCTGGCGTATGGTCTTGTAGGGTTGGTACTCCTCACAGTCATAGAAGGCCATTAGCTGGTCCCAGCCTGGAAATTCGATGACCACCAAGCGTTTGGGCTGCCAGTCTCCCTCCAGTATCTGTGTCTTTCCACCTCTGGCGCGATAAACACCGCCATATCGAGCCGCAATTTTCGGCACCTCTTCGAGGTAGCCGCTCTCCTTGTAGGCCTGCATGTCCGAGGGGCTGACGTCGGCTACTAGAAATGCGCTCATCTATTTATTTTATGATGTTTTATGACTTCTGATTCAGGCGATCAAACAATCGTGATTAACGCGTCCAGCAGCGCATCCGGTCGTTCCATCATGAGTGAGTGCCCGGTTTTTTGCATGCGACAGACTTTGGCATCGGGTATCGCGTCGATCAGTTTCTGGGCCGATCGCATGGGCGTCATGATGTCACGATCACCGAGTATGAACAGCGTCGGGCACTGTATCGCCCCTGCATGATCCTGTCCCGTCGCATAACCCTCGCAGGCCTTAAGGTCGTAATGGATCACATCGTCTCTGGCTTTTTCCAGAAGGCGAAGGGTCGTGCCAGCCATCCACATGCCGGGGTTTTCATTGCCACCCAACTGGGCTGATTTGCTGTAACCCCAGTAGGTGATCATGTCGATCACATCGTGGTCATTGTTGGCCGCGGACGCCATCATGGCGGGGTGGACCCCCATAGGTGCTGTTGTTCCAATCAAGGCCAGTGCGCGTGCACGGTCCGGATGTCGGGCCGCTGCGCTCAGCGTTACCAGTGAGCCCATGGAGTGCCCCACCAGGGCTGCCGACGAAATACCCGCCGCCTCCATGGTCTCGACGACCGCGTCCGCCATTTCATCGATGGTCGAACACGGGCTTCCTGCCGATTTACCGTGGCCCGGCAGATCGATGGACAGAACGTTGTAGCCGTGGCGCGCGAAGTAGCGCGAAGGCAGAACCCAGACCGTGTGATCCATCCCGGTTCCATGGACGAACACAACAGCAGGCTGGTTTGTCTGATGCTCGCGCGCGCCGGTGTAGACGAAGAGCTCGCCGAAGGATGTATTCACTCGCATGACCGCTATCCCTTCTGCGAGGCTTTGAGCGCTCGATCGAGATCTTCCATGAGATCGTCTGGATCCTCGAGCCCGATCGACAAACGAACAAGGCCCTCCGATATACCTGCCGCCTTCAGAGCAGCGGCGTCCATGCGGTGATGGGTCGTGCTCGCGGGGTGAATCACGAGAGATTTGGCATCACCTACGTTGGCAAGATGCGAGAGTAACTCAACCCGACTGATAAACCGCTGGCCGGCCTCGCGACCCCCTTTGATTCCAAAGCTGAAAACAGCGCCACACCCCTTGGGCAGTAGCTCTTTTGCAAGATCATGATCAGGGTGATCCGGCCGCTCCGGGTACGTGACCCACTCGACGGCTTCATGATTTGCCAGAAACTCAACGATCGCCCGGGTGTTCGCGATGTGTCGCTGCATTCGCAACGGCAAGGTCTCCATACCCTGCAACACCTGAAAGGCGGTGGAGGGACTCATGCAGGCTCCAAAATCGCGAGCGCCTTCCTTACGGGCTCGGTTGATAAAGGCGGCGGGGCCAAACTCTTCCACAAAGTTCATATTATGGAAGCCGGCATACGGTTCGGTTAGCGTGGGGAATTTGCCGGATCCGGCCCAGTCGAAGCTGCCGCTATCGACCACCAATCCACCGATGATGACGCCGTGGCCGCTCAAGAATTTCGTGGCGGAGTGGAACACCAGATCGGCGCCCAACGAGAACGGCTGACAGAGATACGGGGTCGTGAAGGTGGAGTCGATCAGAAGCGGCAGGCCGTGCGCATGGGCGACATCGCTCACCGCCGGGATATTCAGCACATCCAGTCCCGGGTTGCCCAGGGTTTCACCGAATAAAAGGCGCGTGTTGGGTTGGATGGCCGCAGCGAAGGCGTCCGGATCCCGGGGATCCACAAATGTGGTCGTGATGCCGAAGCGTGGCAGGGTGTAATCCAGAAGATTATGAGTGCCGCCATAAATAGCGCGAGAGGAAACGATGTGATCGCCGGCGCCAAGGATGGTTGCAATGGCCAGATGACAGGCGGCCTGACCGCTGGCCGTGGCAATGGCGCCCACCCCGCCTTCCAGTGCCGCGATTCGCTCTTCCAGCACTGCGGTCGTGGGATTGGTGATCCTTGAGTAGACGTGCCCTGCCCGTTCGACGTTAAAAAGCGATGCCGCATGATCCGGACTTTTGAATAC
>RGTL01000280.1 GCA_010025385.1 Gammaproteobacteria bacterium
AAGAAACCAGGGCAGCTCACTCATATGCAAGGCTTGTGGACCATCTACGAGCGCTTGCGCCGGATGAGGATGAAAGTCAGCGAGCACCATGTTGGCGCCGGCTATAACGCCTTGCGCCGTTACCTGCATCACGTCCAGCAGTCCGTCCGGGCCGATGTTTCGAGTCCCTACAGAATGTGACGGATCAATGCAGACCGGCAGGTGGGTAAGGTGCTTTACCACCGGGACATGCGCGAAGTCGACGAGGTTTCGATGAGGGTCGCCCATATTGGTTTTCATTCCGCGCAGGCAAAAAACAATATTTCGATTGCCTTCGCTCGCCAGGTATTCTGCGGCGTTAAGAGACTCATCCAGAGTAATACCGAAGCCGCGCTTTAGCAGTACGGGTAGCTCCGTCTGTCTGCCGACTTCTTTCAACAGTTCAAAGTTTTGGGTGTTTCGTGTGCCAATCTGAAGCATCACGCCCGTGGGATGGCCAGTGGCTTCCAACGCCTCCTGGATTTCACGAACATGGGAATCGTGGGTGACTTCCATGGCCACAACGCGGATGCCGTATTTGCCGGCGAGCTCAAAAACCCAGGGCAGGCACGCTGCGCCGTGACCCTGAAACGAATAAGGATTGGTGCGCGGTTTGTACGCGCCCATTCGCGTGCAGACCTGGCCGTGCGCGTTGAGCGCCTGCATCATGGTCTCTACGTTGGCCGGGTTGTCGACGGCGCACAATCCGGCAAAAACATGTAAGGACTGCTGGTCAAAGCGAACGCCGTTATAGGTGAAACCGGAGTTGCGAACATCGCCCGTGTGACGGCCAATGACTCGGTACTCGCGAGAGACCCGAACGACTTTTTCGACACCAGCAAGGCTTTCAATCTCGCTCTGATCAAGCGTGCCCACATCACCAATCACATAAATCTCCGAAAGCGTTCGATCTGCGCCGGTGATGGAATGGGTGCGGGGCGTAATGCCCGGCTTGGATTGAAGATAGGCGAGGACCGCTTGACCTTCTTTTGTGTCGAGCGAGCTCTCCGCGCGAAGAATGACGATCATGGCCCCTCCATCTGAATCGGTAAGTCCTGACGGTTACCCCACTCAGACCAGGATCCGGCGTAGCCTCGGACGCGAGGAAAGCCCAGGGTTTTGAGCATCCACCAGGCGTGGGCCGATCGATGGTGAGTTTGGCAGTAGGTAATGATCTCGTAATCGGGTGTAATGGCTAGCGCCTCTAGCATCGGCATCAATACCGCTGGTGGTTTTAGGCGAAGGTTGCGTTCGGTGTCGAGCGTTTCTTGCCAATTGAGGTTAACCGCTCCAGGAATATGCCCGCCGCGTGCCGAAAACACTTTCTGGCCCGAGTATTCTTCAGGGCTGCGGGCGTCCAAGAGGCGCACCTTTTTGTTGTCGAGATTCCTCGCCGCCCGTCCGCTGCCTTCGTCGTCGTAAGCAACGATGTCGGGGCGGTCATTGAGTTCGGCAAGCCCCGCGAGAGCGCTCAGACGTTCATCAGAGGGCAGCAGTCCAGGCGCAGGTGGACTACCTGCCATGAGCAACGCGTAGTCCACGTGTGTGGCGCCAGGAATTCGGATCTGTGCGTGCGTTTCGATCTTGGATAGATCAACGATCCGAAAGGTCGGTTTTTCCAGCTCGCTTTCCAGTTCGTCGGGCTCAATCAGGAACAGGCTCTCAGTCATATTTGCAGAGGGATAGGGCAAGGGCACCTTTGCTTGCCGGCTGGAGTAAAGGGTGAATTGTCGCGATATCACTTGTTTATGCAAGTTTTTGAAGGCTTCGGATTAAAAACTCCGCTACCACGGGCGCGCGCTTCGCTTTAGCCCGTATCGCCGGTCTGCGATAATCAGCGCCGCTATACGACCCTCAGGCCTTGCCCGACGCGCAAAGCCCGTTGATCCTTAACGCCTGTAATTGACCCCTTGGGAGTACCGTATGAAGCTTGTGACCGCGATCATTAAACCGTTCAAACTCGATGACGTGCGCGATGCGTTAGCGGAAGTGGGCATCAAAGGGATGACCGTGACCGAAGTCAAGGGATTCGGGCGCCAGAAGGGCCATACCGAGCTCTATCGTGGGGCCGAATATGTGGTGGATTTTGTGCCCAAGGTCAAACTCGAAGTGGCGGTCGACTCAGCGATTGTGGAGCAGGTGATTGAGGCCATCGTGGGCGCCTCACGCACAGACAAAATTGGCGACGGGAAGATTTTTGTCTACGACGTCGATCGAATTATTCGCATTCGAACGGGCGAGGTGGATCAGGATGCCCTGTAG
>RGTL01000029.1 GCA_010025385.1 Gammaproteobacteria bacterium
CATTGCCGTATGGCCGGGGTTTCACCAGACGGCGCTGGGGCTTGCTGTCGATATCGGATCAACGACTATTGCCGCTCATCTGGTAGATCTCGCGAGTGGTGAGGCACTGGCCTCTGCCGGTCGAATGAATCCCCAAATCCGATTCGGTGAGGATTTAATGAGCCGCGTCTCCTACGTGATGATGCATCCGGGAAGTGAGGAGCAAATGTGTGCGGCGGTTCGTGAGGCCGTTGCGGAACTGATTCAGGAGGTCTGCGCGGAGGCCAACCAGTTGCCAGACAACATTCTGGACTGTACGTTTGTCGGTAATCCCATCATGCATCATCTCTTTCTGGGATTGTCGCCGGTTGAATTGGGCGGCGCGCCATTCGCGCTCGCCACGGAAGGGGCGGTGACGGTCAAAGCAGGTGAGCTTAACCTCGGGATCCACCCGGGTGCCCGCTGCTATGTGTTGCCCTGTATCGCAGGACATGTCGGCGCGGATTGTGCAGCGGTGGTGCTTTCCGAAGCACCTTATCTGCGAGAGGAGATCTCTTTACTGGTAGATGTCGGGACCAATGCAGAAATTGTCCTCGGCAATCGACATCGATTGCTTTCGGCGAGTAGTCCTACAGGCCCGGCTTTCGAGGGCGCTCAGATTAGTGGAGGGCAACGAGCTGCGCCAGGCGCGATCGAGCGAGTACGTATTGACCCGACAACCCTCGAGCCTCGTTATAAGGTGATTGGCTGTGACGCGTGGTCGGATGAACCGGCCTTCAAAGACGCCGTGCAAGATACCGGCATTACCGGTATTTGTGGCTCCGGTATCATCGAAGTGCTCGCCGAGATGTATCTGGCGGGCATCATCAATACCGATGGCGTGGTCAATGGAGCGCTTGCCGCGCAATCAAGTCGAGTGGTGGCTGATGGTCGAACCTTTTCTTACGTGCTTCATGACGGCGATGTCAAAGTCATCATTACGCAGAATGACGTGCGTGCGATTCAATTAGCAAAAGCGGCTCTCTATGCCGGCGTGCGTCTGCTGATGGATAAATTGGGGGTGGAGAAAGTGGACCGCATTCGCTTGGCGGGCGCGTTTGGCTCTCATATCGACGTTAAGTACGCGATGGTTCTGGGTCTTATTCCAGACTGCGCCATTGAGGACGTCACCTCGGCGGGTAACGCGGCGGGCAGCGGGGCTCACATCGCGTTGGTTGATGGAAATGCGCGTCTGGAGATTGAGCGGGAGGTTCGTCGAATCGAGAAAATTGAGACCGCGGTTGAGTCTCGTTTTCAGGAGCATTTTGTAGAGGCTATGGCGATTCCCCATAAAACGGCGCAATACCCCCAGTTGTCGAAGGTTGTGCAATGGCCCGTGGGCTCACCTTCGGTTAGTGAAAGCGCATCGCCGGCCCGGCGGCGTCGACGACGGTAGCGGGATCGGCTAAGGTTAGTCTCATGCCTCGTCTGAGTCGGCATGAACAATGAACCCTCTTCTGGAAGCCGGATGATTGATAGTTTGCGACAGGCGCCGCTTTTCGCGGCGCTCCCAGAGCATGACCTCGCCCAGCTGGCGCAGATGGCGCGCGAAGTTGAGGTACAGGCTGGCGAGGTGATCATTCATCAAGGCGCCGACAGCGATGCCCTGTATGTCGTCACGTCGGGGCAGATTCGGGTGTTCCTCACGGACGAATCTGGAAAGGAAATTATTCTGAGTCTTGACGGGCCGGGCACGGTGGTGGGCGAGATCTCCGTTCTTGACGGCGCCCCGCGATCCGCATCTGTGGCGGCGAGACAAAAGACACAGCTTTTGAAAATAGACGGCAGTGCGCTTCGCAATCTGCTTGAATCCAATATGCCCCTGGCGATGGCCGTGATCAAGGCGCTCGCTTCGAGAGTCCGTAAACTGACCGATGCGACTCATGGACTGGCATTGAATAGTGCTTATCGGCGATTGGTGCGAAAGCTTTATGAGTATGCGGAGGAGGTCGACGGCGTACTGGTCATTACCGAGCGCTTAACTCATCAGCTGCTGGCCGATATGATCGGATGCTCCCGGGAGATGGTGAGTCGAATAATGAGTGATCTTTCCCGCGGGGGTTATATACGCGTTGAGGGAAAACGCTGGATCATCGAGAAGAAACTACCGGCGGATTATTGATGAAGGGCCGAATCGAAAAGATGATAACGAGCCTTGAGCACCCGGTTCGGTATCAGTTGCCGATAAGCGATCAGGTCCTGGATCTCAATCCGCTGATCGGACGTGATCTGACCCTGACATACACCGGTACGATCTCCTGCATCGCCTGCGGGCGCAACACCAATAAGAGTTTCAATCAGGGGCATTGTTATCCTTGCTTTAAGCGCCTTGCCTCTTGCGATCAATGCATTCTCAAACCAGAGCTCTGCCATTTCCATGAGGGAACCTGTCGAGAGCCGGAGTGGGGTAAAGCCCAGTGTTTTGGTCCACACGTCGTCTATTTGGCAAACTCGTCTGGCCTGAAGGTTGGTATTACGCGAGCCAGCCAAATACCTACGCGTTGGATTGATCAGGGAGCGTCGCAGGCTCTGCCTATATTTGAAGTAGCCGATCGACGCACAGCGGGCCTGATTGAAGCGCAGATGCGGTCTTTTGTCTCGGACCGGACGGATTGGCGCAAGATGCTTAAGGGCGCTCCTCCACCGCTATGTCTGAAGACAGAGCGAAACCGATTGCTGGACGGCGTTCGCGAGTTTGTCGATCAACTCAACGAAAAAAGCGGAACGGTAAAAGCAAAAGCGGCCGAGACTGAGACCGTCTGTGAGATTGTTTATCCGGTCGATACGCATCCTGAAAAGGTCAAGACACATAATTTTGATAAGAATCCATCGGTTACGGGGCGACTCACCGGTATTAAGGGCCAGTACCTAATGATGGGAGACATCGTCTTTAATATTCGCAAGTTCGCCGGCTACGAGATCGAGATCGATTACTGATCTGATTAAAATCCGGTGGCGGTCTTCAGTTCGTCGATCTCGCTGGGTCGATTACTGATGCGCCCCAACGGCCGACATTGACCTCGTTACCCGGATAAGGCGTCGTTGGGATATTCAATGAGAGGAGCAAAGAAAGGCCGGCAAGGCCAGCCCCCACGAGAAATACCGCTGCAGGTGAGTTCAGCCATAGAACCCCCAGCATTGCAGGAAGGGCAACGGCGGCGATGTGGTTAATCGTGAAGGACACGCCCGCGCTAGAGGCTATATCGGCGGGATCGGCGATCTTCTGAAAGTACGTCTTGATCGCGATCGCGAGGGCGAAGAAGAAATGATCAACGATATAAAGACCTGCCGCAACGTGAGCGTTCTGCACGAAGGCATAGGCGGTAAACACGCCGATCAGGCCGACGTACTCAAACACCAACGCCGTGCGTTCGCCCACCACTCCGATTATCCGACCAATCCGTCCGGCGAAAAGCATATTTAAAATGGCATTAATCAGAAAAAGTGCCGAGACTTCTGCAACGCCGTAGCCAAATTTCTCGACCATCAGAAAACCGGCGAAGACGATAAAAATCTGCCTGCGAGCGCCGGAGAGAAACGTGAGACCGTAGTACAGCCAGTACCGCTTTCGAAAAACCAGATGCCGATGCTGTTGAGCCTTTTGCGGGAACTCAGGGAAAAAGAGCCAGCAGAAAATGACGATCGCGAGCGTCGCACCGCCTCCAAACCAATAGACCCATTCGAAGTCGAGCGCCATCACGTCAAATGCAAACCAAATGGCGGCGAATGTGACGATCGACGTAAACGCGCCGATGGCGATTATTCGCCCCAGCACCTCTGGCGTTTTGTCCTTATCAATCCATTGCAGCGACAGCGACGTCTGTATGGTTTCGTAGTAATGAAACCCGATCGACATGACGACGGTCGTCAGATAAAGACCTATCACGCTCGGAAACATACCGGTCACGGCCGTTCCAATACCCAGCAAGGCAAGCGAGACCAGGGCAATAGACTGCTCTTTTAAAAGAAACAAAAGAAAGACAACGGCGAACGCCAGAAAACCTGGAACCTCGCGGAGGCTCTGAAGGATTCCGATCTCTGCTCCCGAGAAGGCGGCACGTTCTATTGCAAAATTATTCAGAAGCGCCTGCCAGGTGGCAAAGCTTAGCGGGACGGCCCCGGCCATCAGCAGCAACATGATCTCGGGACGACCGCGAAGTCGTTGAAGCGCTGGAATCATCGATTGGTCAGTCCATGAATGTGGATTAAGCGCCTTATCAAGCGCGGGATTCACCCGCTTGTCGAACGCCACTATAGTGAAAACATCCGCTCAATGATACAGTGACAGCGCTTCACTAACGGCACCTCAAGAAGAATAACCCCTTGACTACAGCACCTTATCGAGTCGGACTGTTCGTAACCTGTCTTGCGGACCTGATGCGCCCGCAAGTGGCATTTGCGGCCGTTAAAGTGCTGGAGGGTGCGGGCTGTCAGGTGGTGGTCCCGAGGACTCAGAGCTGCTGTGGACAGCCTGCACTAAACAGTGGTGACCGCACCAACACCATCGAAATCGCAAAACAGGTCATTGACGCGTTTGAGGAATACGACTTTGTGGTGGCCCCTTCGGGGTCATGTGCCGATACCATCAAGAACAAATATCCAGACCTCTTCGCCAAAGATATGCAGTGGGTCAAACGTGCCCATGCCATGGCCGGAAAAACCTGGGAGCTGACCAGTTTTCTGCGCGAGAAACTGAACGTCACCGCGCTGGCATCGTCGTATAAAGGGGTATGCACCTATCACGATTCCTGCTCCGGGCTGCGGGGACTTAACATCCAGAGCCAGCCCCGTGAACTGCTCGCCAAGGTGGACGGGTTGACGTTATCAGAGATGAAAGACAGTAATGTCTGTTGTGGCTTCGGAGGACTTTTTAGCGTCAAGTACCCTGATATCTCGGCCCGAATGGTGCAGGACAAGTGCGCCGATATTGCCGACACAAAAGCCGACACTATTCTGGGCGGTGATCTGGGTTGCTTGCTGAATATAGCCGGACGTTTGCGACGCGAGGGTCGTTCGACACGGGTCTTTCATGTGGCCGAAGTGCTGGCCGGTATGACTGATGGTCCTGCGATCGGTGAGGGAGACGATCCTCAATGAATGCCCCAGTGAGCTCGCAACGCGTGGAGTTTAAGGCTCGTGTCAGGAACGCGCTGAGTGATGTGAATCTACAGCGCGCTATGGCCAAGGCGCGTGGCGGATTTGTTGATAAGCGACGCGAGGCACGCGACGCGCTTCCGGAGTTTGATGCCATACGCGATGCCGCTCGCGATATCAAAGATCATGTGCTTGCCAATTTGGACTCTTATCTAGAGCTGTACGAGCAGAAGGTTCGCGAAAACGGCGGACACGTTCATTGGGCTCGCGACGCCGATGAGGCCTGTCAGATCATTGCCGATATCTGCAAGCAGGCGGGCGCCCGCACGGTGACAAAAGGCAAATCCATGGTCTCCGAGGAGATGTACCTTAATCCGGTTCTGGAGGCGTCCGGGATCAAGGTGGTGGAAACCGATCTTGGGGAGTACATCGTTCAACTCGCGGGAGAGACCCCCAGTCATATTATTGCGCCGGCGGTCCATAAAACCCGCGAGCAAATTACTGAACTCTTTCACCAGCACCATAGCCCTCTGGGATATACGGATCGGGTAACGCAGCGTGAGGCGTTGGTGAACGAGGCTCGAAGTGTCTTGCGTGAACGCTTCGTATCGGCCGATGTGGGCATCACAGGGGCAAATTTTCTTATTGCCGAGACCGGTTCAAATGTCATCGTGACCAACGAGGGCAATGGGGACCTCACCAGCTCGCTGCCAAAAGTGCATATTGTGACGGCAGGAATCGAGAAGGTGATCCCTTCTCTTGAGGATCTTTCGGTGTTGCTGCGGGTGCTTGCACGAAGTGCCACAGGACAGGAATTTTCTGCATATACCTCTATTTATTCAGGCCCCCGTCGTTCTCAGGACGGCGAGGGTCCCGAGGAATATCATGTGGTGCTGCTGGATAACGGGCGCTCGACCATGCTTGGTGGTGTGTATCAACCCATGCTGCGCTGCATTCGTTGCGGAGCCTGCTTGAATCACTGTCCGGTTTATAGCGCCATTGGTGGGCACTCCTATGGATGGATTTATCCTGGCCCGATGGGCTCCGTGTTGACGCCTTTACTCAACGGATTTGACGACTCGGTGGATTTGCCCAACGCCTGTACCCTCAACGGACGATGCAAGGAAGTCTGCCCGGTTCGAATTCCTCTCTCGGATTTATTGCTGGAGCATCGCCTCGAGCAGCATCAGCGAAAACTCACCTCGCCATTAGGGCGGAAGATTCTGGGCGCTTGGGCCTGGCTCGCCAAACGCCCTCGTCTGTACCAGGGTGTAATGGCCCTGCCGCTCTGGGTGGCATACCGTTTGGGTCATCAATCGGGCGTACTGCGGCGTTTGCCCGGACTCAGTGGCTGGACGGAAAGCCGGGATTTTCCGACCCCGGCGAGACGGTCATTTATGCGTCAGTGGCAGAGCGGTCATCGACCATGAATGAGGCGCGCGAGCAAATCCTCTCGACGATTCGTAGATCGCTAAAGGGAGGGGAGCCCAAAACGATGCGACGGCTTGATGAACTCCAGGCGCGGCTCAGTCGCACCACCCCTATGGTGCAGCCCCATGTAGATGATGATCTTTTAGCTCTTTTTTGTCTCAAGCATGTGGCGGTGCATGGCACCTATGAGCGCCTCCCTGCCGATCAGATCGAAGAGGGGGTTCGTCGACATTTGCGTGGCTTGGAGGTGGATCCCCAGTTTTGCCTTGGAGGAGGACCGCTCCTTGATCAAGTCGCGTGGTCAGATGAAGTATTCACGTATCGAAAGAGTGCGGATAAAGATACCCGGGTGGCGGTAAGCGAGGCGTTTGCGGGTGTGTCGGAGACTGGAACCTTGGTTATGCGTTCCTCTGCGGAGAATCCGCCCTCGCATAATTTTCTGCCCGATGATCATATTGTGGTGCTGCACCAGCAGCGTATCGTCCGTTGGACAGAGGATGTCTGGGCATTGCTGCGCAAGGAAGACGCCTTCCCGTCCCGCGCCGTCAATTTCATAACGGGTCCTTCCAAGACCGGCGATATCGAGCAGACCATCCAATATGGCGCTCATGGACCGAGGCGTTTGCATATTTTGATTATCGACGCCTAGTTGCTTAGGTTATGCGAATGGGGCGATACAAGCGTTTCCTGTCGTTATAATCAGGCGTATGAAGTCGACGATCAGCGGGCCTAAACGCCTAACTCGATGGGCGTTCTCCCGGGGTAAAAAGCGTGCAGGATAGTTTTTCTAAAGAAGCGCTACTGGAATGTGGGCACGGGCGTATGTTCGGCCCGGGCAACGCCCAACTGCCGTTGCCACCCATGCTCATGTTTGACCGAATTGTCCGGATAGCAGACGAGGGCGGAGAGTACGGCAAGGGCGAAATCGTCGCAGAGTTGGATATTCGGCCTGACCTTTGGTTTTTTGATTGCCACTTTGAGGGCGATCCGGTGATGCCCGGTTGTCTGGGCGTCGATGCGCTCTGGCAGTTGGTCGGTTTTTTTCTTGGATGGAAAGGGGGTAAGGGTCACGGACGGGCGCTGGGTTCTGGCGAAATTCGATTTACCGGTCAGGTGCGGCCAGAAAGCAAACTGGTTCGGTATCGCGTGTCATTAAAGCGGGTCGTCATGCGCAAGCTTTATATGGGCATTGCCGATGGCTACGTCGAGGTCGATGACCAAACCATTTATACCGGTCGTGATCTTCGAGTCGGCTTGTTTACGGAAGACGGGTAAGGGGGGCGTATGAATCGGGTTGTCGTCACCGGTATGGGTATCGTTAGCAGCATCGGTAATAACTGTGCTGAGGTCGAAGCCTCCCTGCGGGTGGGTCGATCGGGGATTCGATTCTCCGAGGAATATCAGGCACTGGGCTTTCGCTCGCAGGTGTATGGTGCCGTAGATATCGATTTGGACGCGCTGATCGATCGTAAACTCAAGCGGTTCATGGGTGCATCAGCTGCCTACAACTACGTCGCCATGCGTGAGGCGGTTGAGGCATCGGGCCTCAGCGCGGAGGCGATCTCAAATCCCCGCACCGGTCTGGTTGTGGGAAGTGGCGGCGGTTCACCTGAGAACATCGTCGCCGCGGCAGATATTCTTCGTGAGAAAGGCGTCAAGCGTGTCGGACCATATATGGTGACGCGCACCATGTCGAGCACCAACTCAGCCTGTCTGAGTACGGCGTTTGCTATTAAGGGGCTTTCCTACTCCATTAGCTCCGCCTGCTCCACCAGCGCGCACTGCATCGGGCACGCGATGGAACTGATTCAGATGGGTAAACAGGATGTTGTCTTTGCGGGCGGCGGGGAGGAGCTTCATTGGACCACGTCGGTATTGTTTGACGCGATGGGCGCCATGTCCTCCAAATACAATGACGCGCCCGAAACGGCATCGAGGACCTACGATGTTAATCGGGACGGCTTTGTGATCTCAGGCGGGGGCGGTTTGCTCGTTCTTGAATCACTCGAGCATGCGCAGCAGCGCGGCGCTCACATCCTCGCCGAATTGATAGGCTACGGCGCCACCAGCGATGGCCACGATATGGTCCAACCCTCAGGAGAGGGTGCTATTCGATGCATGAATCTGGCCCTGACGGATGTCGATACTCCAGTGGATTACATCAATACTCATGGCACCAGCACCCCCGCGGGCGATATTCAGGAGTTGGAGGCTATTCGTGCCGTCTTCGGAGAATCCGCCCCGCCGCTCAGCGCGACTAAATCGCTTACCGGGCATGCGCTTGGCGCAGCGGGCGTCAACGAGGCTATTTATTCGCTGATCATGATGCAGGGCGGATTTATTGCTCCGTCAATCAATATCTCTGATCTGGATCCGCGTGCGCTGGGATTTCCAATTGTGCAAACGCCCACAGACGCGCCGAATCTCCAGACGGTGATGTCCAATAGTTTCGGTTTTGGTGGAACAAACGCCACGCTGGTGTTCAGGCGTTTTGCCGATTAGACCCCTCGCGCTTGGTTAGCGGGTCGGTTCGGTTAATTCGTCGTTTTTCGGGCTCTCTGATCCAAAGCGTTTGGCCACGTAGGCCTCCACCAAGTCGATAAACTGATCAGAGATATTGTCGCCTCTAAGCGTGCAGATTTTTTCGCCGTCTTGAAAGACAGGAGCGACCGGTTTCTCTCCCGTGCCGGGCAGGCTAATTCCAATATCGGCGTGCCGACTCTCTCCCGGACCATTTACCACGCACCCCATGACGGCCACGGAGAGCGTTTCGGATCCCGGATACTGCACGCGCCATTTACTCATACTTTTACGTAAATGATCTTCGACATCGGCGGCCAGGTGTTGAAAAAAGTCGCTGGTAGTGCGGCCGCATCCGGGGCAGGCCGTGACCTGCGGGGAGAAACTTCGAAGCCCAAGGGACTGAAGCACTTCCTGTGCAATGCGCACCTCCCGGGTTCGACTCTCGCCAGGTTGAGGGGTAAGCGAGACTCGGATCGTGTCGCCAATACCCTGGTTCAACAGCAGCGCCAGGCCACAGGTCGATGAAACAATGCCTTTATCGCCCATGCCGGCCTCGGTGAGACCCAAATGTAAAGCCAGGTCAGACCGGGCGGCCAGCGATTGATAGACCGTGACGAGATCCTGAACCGCGCTCACCTTAGCCGACAGAATGATCTGATCGGCCCGCAGTCCCTCGCGCATGGCCAGATCAGCACTGTTGATCGCGGAGTCGACAAGCGCTTGTTGGGTGATGGTCGAAAGCGGCAAAGGTGAGGCAGACGCCGCATTCTCATCCAGCTTTTTGGCAAGGAGCTGTTGATCGAGCGAGCCCCAGTTGACACCGATGCGAACCGGCTTATTCCGAAGACAAGCCTGTTCAATCATTTGACAGAAGCGCTGGTCACGCTTTTCGCCCTGGCCCACATTGCCGGGGTTGATTCGATACTTGTCCAAGGCATCTGCACAATCACTGAAGGTCTGAAGCAGGGTATGGCCGTTGTAGTGAAAATCACCCACGAGGGGCACCCGATAGCCTTGGGCTCGAAGCCGACGATGAATCTCGGGGACCGCACGAGCCGCCGCCTCCGTGTTCACCGTGATCCGGACAATCTCTGAGCCCGCATCAGATAGATCCATAACCTGACGGGTTGTCGATTCGACATCCGCTGTGTCTGTATTGGTCATCGACTGAACCACCACCGGAGCGTGATTTCCAATCAGGACTCCGCCCACATTAACGGACGGTGTGGTTTTTCGCTGTGACACGGGTGGGTGATTCAAGAGGTGCGTAGGGCAATCGTTATTTTACGGAATTTACATTCGAAAGACGCCAAACCGGCTGTCTTCAATGGGTGCGTTGTGGATCGTTCGCAGCGCCAAAGACAGTACGCGGCGCGTGTGGGCCGGATCGATAATGCCGTCATCCCACAGTCGAGCGCTGGCGTAGAACGGGTGGCCCTGATGCTCATACTGCTCGGCGATGGCTGTTCGAAAGACCTCCTCATCCTGAGTGGGCCAGGCGGCGCCCATCTTCTGTGCGCCCTCACGCTTGACCTGCGCCAGCACCTGCGCCGCGGTATCACCGCCCATGACCGAAATCCTCGCGTTGGGCCACATCCAAAGAAAGCGGGGATCGTACGCTCGACCGCACATGCCGTAATTACCCGCGCCGAAGCTCCCCCCAACGATGACCGTGAGTTTAGGAACCTTTGCACAAGCGACGGCGTTCACCAGTTTGGCTCCATCTCGAGCAATGCCGCCGTGCTCGTAGCGACTGCCTACCATGAAGCCGGTGATGTTCTGAAGAAACAGAAGGGGAATCTTCCGTTGTGAGCAAAGCTCGATAAAGTGGGCTCCCTTGAGCGCGGATTCAGAAAAGAGAATACCGTTATTCCCTACGATCCCTATGGGGTAGCCTGCGATTTGGGCAAATGCGCACACCAGCGTTTTGCCATATCGAGCCTTGAACTCAAGAAAGTCGCTTCCATCAGCAACGCGACAAATAATTTCCCGGATATCAAAGGGCAATCTCGGATTCGTCGGAATAAGGCCGTAAAGATCTTCTGCTGGATGCGAGGGCGGCCGGGGATCGGGCTGGGGTTCTTGAGCCGCCCCGGGTCGATTCAGATCTTTAACAATCTGTCTGGCAATTCGGATCGCGTCCTTATCGTCGTCCGCAAAATAATCGGCTACACCGGAAATTCGGGTGTGTACATCGGCGCCACCGAGGGCTTCCGATGTGACTTCTTCTCCTGTGGCGGCCTTTACGAGTGGTGGGCCCCCCAAAAAAATCGTGCCTTGCTGGCGCACGATGATGGCCTGATCGGACATAGCCGGAACGTAGGCGCCTCCCGCTGTGCAGGATCCCATCACGATGGCGATCTGAGGAATGCCGGCTGCAGACATGCTTGCCTGATTGAAAAATATCCGACCGAAGTGATCCCGATCAGGAAAGACCTCATCCTGCCGCGGGAGATAGGCGCCTCCCGAGTCGACGAGGTAAATGCACGGCAAGCGATTTTCTGCGGCAACGGCTTGGGCGCGAAGATGCTTCTTTACGGTGATCGGGTAGTAGGTACCGCCTTTTACCGTCGCATCATTCACCACGAGCATGCAAGGACGGCCATGAATCTCGCCGATCCCGGTGATGATTCCGCCGCACGGGACCTCGTCTTCATACAGCTCCCATCCGGCAAGCTGCGACAGTTCAAGAAATGTGCTGCCTGGATCAAGAAGCGCCTGAATACGCTCCCGTGGCAATAACTTGCCGCGCGTGGTGTGGCGCTGCCTTGCTTTTTCGCTGCCTCCCAGCGCGACACGCTCTATCGCTGCGGCCAGCGAGCTGGTTTTTTCCAGCATGGCCTGGCGATTGGCTTGAAAATTTTCGCCGTCAGTATCGAGTCGGCTGACAAAAGGATCCATCGGCGGTTCCGTCGACGAAAGCGGCTTAGACAAGCCGCTCGAAGGCCATTGCGGTAGCCTCGCCGCCACCGATGCAAAGCGAGGCAATGCCTCGTTTATGGCCATAACGTTCAAGCGCATGCAGTAATGTCACAATAATTCGGGCACCGGATGCGCCCACCGGGTGCCCAAGCGCACAGGCACCGCCGTGCACATTCAGTTTGTCGTGAGGAATGTCCAGGTCGTGCATCGCGGCCATCGCCACCACGGCGAACGCCTCATTCACCTCGAAAAGATCAACCGATGCGATGTCCCAGCTAATACTATCCAGTAACTTTCGGATCGCAAAAACCGGCGCGGTCGTAAATAGACCTGGCTCCTGAGCAAAACTGGCGTGACCCAGGATTCGCGCCAGCGGGACATGTCCGCCACGTTCAGCATCTGACAATCGCATCATTACTAGCGCGGCGGCGCCGTCTGAAATCGAACTCGAGTTGGCGGGCGTGACGGTGCCCTCTTTTCGAAAGGCTGGGCGCAGGGTGGGAATCTTTTCAATATTGGCAGTCAGCGGCTGTTCATCCGTATCCACCTGA
>RGTL01000281.1 GCA_010025385.1 Gammaproteobacteria bacterium
CAACGGCCTGCTGGTACACCCGGGGATCGGGTTTGTACATTCGGATACCATCAACGGAAAGTACGGCATCAAAGTATCCCTCCAATTTCGCATGATGTATTGCGCTCGATAGCATCTTGGGCGAACCATTGGAAAGAATAGCGCAGCGGACACCTTTTGATTTCAATTCATCAAGAAGTCCGGGCACCTCCGGATAGCAGGAAAGACCAAGATACGCCTGCATAAGATCCGTCCGAAGTTGTGAATCTGAAATACGGTGTGTATCCAGAGCAAAATCCAGCGCATCCCCGGTGACCTCCCAAAAGTCAACGTACCGTCCCATTAGGGTCCGTAGCCACGTATATTCCAGTTGCTTGGTTCTCCAAAGCTGTGAAACCGCTGACGCATTAGCCATCCGGTGTGTGTGCTGTGCGACAGCCGAGTGCACGTCAAATAGCGTGCCGTACGCATCAAACACGCAAGCCTTGATTCCCTGTAGCGCACGCTCCTTCACCGAATACTCCCTATTATTTCTGCTCTGATCCAAGTGGCGGAATCGAATAGGTTGCTGTCACGTGTGCGACCAACGTATCACTCCCCTCGCTAAAAATCTCGACTTCGCCAACCGCTAGACGCTTGCCGGTCTTAATCATTCTTGCTTCGGCAATCAAGTCATGCGGTCCCGGTCGACTCAAAAAGTTGATGTTTAAATTGGTAGTCACCGCGAGGGGTACTATCCCGATCTCGCTAAGCAGCGCCACATAAATGCCGTAGTCAGCAAGCCCCATCATCACCGGGCCGGCGATCGTATCTCCCGGTCGCAAAAACTTACTCAGATAGGGCGCCCGGACCGTCGCCCTTCCGCGCCCGAGCGATTCCAGCGTAAATCCATGCTCGGCCGCGAACGGTAACTGTTCCTCGACCAGTTGCAGCACATCGTTAATCGAAATTTTAGACACCGCGGTTTACTTCGCTCAGGTTGACGTGTAGGGTATCGGCACGCGCATAGAGGATTTTGACCATGACCGTGAGCACAGATGCAACAGCGCCTGAACCGCTCCTGATCCAAAGGGATCACTCGCCGGGCGTCATCGAGTTAACGCTCAACAATCCAAAACAGTATAACGCCTTGTCCGAGGAGATGCTGTCGGCAATGCAGGACGCATTGCAAACGGTTAACGAGCGCACTGACATTAAGGTGCTGCTGATCTCCGCAAACGGCAGAGCCTTTTGCGCCGGTCATGACCTCAAGCAAATGCAATCCCGTCCGGAGCAGCACTATTACGAAGACCTGTTTGCGCGTTGTAGCCGCATGATGGTGACACTGGCTCAACTGCCGCAGATCAGTGTTGCAAAAGTGCAAGGCATGGCTACCGCAGCAGGTTGCCAGCTGGTCGCGAACGCTGACCTCGCCATCGCCGCAGACAGTGCTCAGTTTGCGGTATCGGGCATTAACCTTGGGCTTTTCTGCTCTACACCGAGTGTTCCCTTAAGCCGCAATGTGTCGCGAAAACGCGCATTCGAGATGCTGACAACCGGCGAATTTATCGACGCTAACACTGCGGTTGCCTATGGCCTGATTAATCGGGCCGTTCCCCCTGATGAGCTTGACGCGGCAGTCCATCAGCTCGTTGACAATATTGCTCATAAACCGGCGGACGCGCTTCGTGCCGGCAAGGCATTGTTTTACCGACAACTCAACATGCCTTTGGCGGAAGCCTATGCCGCGGCAGGCCAAACGATGGCGGGAAACATGCTCTTTCCCGATACCGTGGAAGGGATCAACGCTTTTATTGAGAAAAGAAAGCCCGACTGGCAGTAGCAGGCGGAGCTCGCTATTTTTTGCACCGCCTTACGTGGGAGGCCGGTCCAGCAACCGATACTGAAGTGCTTCCGCTAAATGGGTAGCGGAGATATCCGGCGCCTTTGCCAGGTCAGCGATAGTTCGGGCGACCCTGAGAACTCGGTAGAAGCCCCGGGCGGAAAACTCCAGTCTCGCCATCGCTTTGTCGAAAAGGCGCCGCCCGTCGTTATTTAAAGCACAGTCTACCTCGAGACGCTCGCCCGCAAGGAAGGCGTTCAGAAGGCCAGCACGCTGCAATTGAACGTCGCGTGCTTGCGCTACACGTCCGGCCACCAATGCTGAGGCTTCAATAGATGGATCTGTGGCTCGAAGCACTCTCAACTGCGGCGTCGACAGACGGGCCTGAAGATCAATTCGATCCAGCAGCGGACCGGACACCCGTTGCCAGTACCGCCTGATCTGGTCGGGCGTGCATCGGCAGCGCCCTGAGCGGTCCC
>RGTL01000282.1 GCA_010025385.1 Gammaproteobacteria bacterium
GCCCTCGATGGGTTGCGTGCCGACGGCGTGCCGATCGAGGCGGTTGAGCAAAACGCTTTTTGTCTTACCGAGACGCGCTCGCCGATGGATAGAAGTCGCCTCGAAGCCGCACTTGAGCGGCTCGAATTTTTATCCCTGGGACGGTTTGAATTACTTGATACTGTTGATTCCACGAGCAGTTGGCTGGATCGTAAAGCGCGTGCCGGTGAGAACATCCACCGCCTTGCCTGCATCACGGACTTTCAAAGCGCCGGGCGAGGGCGGCGCGGACGTCAATGGCACGGTGCGCCTTACTGTCATGCGATGCTGTCTGTGGGTTGGGAATTTAAATGCGCCGTTGACCTGCTGTCGGGCTTGAGTCTGTCCCTGGGTGTGGTCATCGCACATCAGGTTCGAGCGTTGACCGGCGTGCGGGTGGGCCTTAAGTGGCCGAACGATCTCTGGTGTCGCAACCGAAAGCTGGGCGGCATTTTGGTGGAGAGCTATCCTGGCGGGCAGGATCTCACTCGGGTGATCGTAGGGATTGGTCTTAATCTCAGCGAGCCTGGCCTGAAGGCGCTGTCGCCTGATTATCCGGTAACCGATCTTGCCTCCGAGAGTGATACCGCGCTGCCCCCGAGAGAAGACATCGTGGCGACCCTATTGGCCGGTCTCTCACGGCGACTCGACTCGTTTCCCGAGGAAGGATTCTTTGTTGACCAGGCGCAGTTCAACGCGCTGGATGTTTTTCTTGGCAAGGAAATAACCGTGTCTTCGTCGACCGGCGAGCGTCTGGCGACTGGAGGTGGGGCAGATGAAAGCGGTGGGTATCGGCTCTTGGTCGCCGGCCATGAAGAAATCATCAGCGCCGGTGAATTAGGACTCTCGCTGCGAGATAATGCGGGCTCTTGAGCTTAAGCCGAAAAAAGAACATGACGCAGGAAACGTCAACGTTACTGGTGGATATGGGCAACAGCCGCATCAAGTGGGCGAGTCTGGTTGGCTCTGACAGACGCGTCGGCGAGCCGTTTGCCAATCGGGGTGCCGACACGGATTTTGCGACGCTTGAGGCTATACCCCGGCCCCAGCACATTGCAATTGCCAACAGCGCAGGAGAGGCCTGCGCGTCGATATTCGCTACCTGGTGTGCTCGCGTGTGGTCGATGACGCCACGTTTTTTGCGCGCACAGGAAAATCAAGGCAGCCTGCAAAATGGCTACACCCATCCCGAAGCGCTTGGCGTCGATCGCTGGCTGGCGATGCTCGCTGCACGTCAGACGGTGACGGGCGCGTTCGCCGTGGTCGATTGCGGTACCGCTATTACCGTTGACGCGGTGGGGTCGGATGGTCATTTTCTGGGCGGGGTCATTTGCGCAGGCCCGGCGAGTACCTTGCGAGCGTTGACAGATGCCGTCGAACATTTGCAGGCAGGTCAAATCGACTACCAAGGGGTGCTGAATGTTACTACCGCAAGCGCGCTTACCTCGGGCGCCTTGATTTTTTCCTGTGGGGGGATTGAACGAGTGCTGTCCGAATTTGAAGCAGCGCTTGGCAAAGAGATGCGAGTACTGATCACCGGCGGCGACAGTGAGCCGATTGCCGGTCTCATCCGTCGGCCGGTTGAGCAACGACCACATCTCGTACTCGAAGGCATACAGTGGGTCGTTGAGCAGAGGCTGTGATGCGATTTTTATTCTTTCTCTTTGTGGCGGCGAATGTCGGACTTTATGTGTGGGCGACCCAGGCGAGCCCCAGGGCCGGATCTGGCCTGCCGGTAGCTCAGTCCGGGCATAATCTTTCTCAGATGGCGTTGGACTCGGAGCAGTACAGCGCCCAAGGCAAACCAAAAGACTGTTTGCGAATCGGCCCGTTCTCAACTCAGCAGACGCTGGCCGGCGGGCGGCGAATTCTCGTGAATAACGGCTACGGCCTTGCGCAGCAGCGAACGACGGCCCGTGAAGCCCATGCGTACCAGGTATTGGCGGGCCCGTTTTTATCTGATATCGCTCGTGACAATGCCCGGATAAAACTGGAAGGCCATGATGTCCGCTCAGCGGACGTGTCCCGCGGCGATCAGAAATTTCTCCTTCTGAGCGAATTTCCGGTTGAGGCTGACGCCGCCTCGTACAGCGCCGGAATAAATGCGCTCGCCCTGGACACCATTACGCAGAAGCAGGTTCGTAATCTTGGGCCGTTACATTGGCTGGACGTGCCGGATGTGGTAACAGAAGAAAGACGCCAGCAGCTAAGAGCGCTG
>RGTL01000283.1 GCA_010025385.1 Gammaproteobacteria bacterium
TCCGAGTTCCTGGCCCACCTGTCAGCCAGCTTTCTCGCACCATCGGTGCATCCACCCGCATGGGGCCGTCTTGTACATCCAGAATGCCGGGACCAATGGGAGATGGATCGCAATCCTGTTCAAAGGCCAACAATTCCTGCACCCGACCATTACCCACCCGTGCGCGATAGGTACCCAAGTGTGAGCTGGTCAGCGGTAGATCGTCTTGCCTGGTCATTCGACACTCAATCCGAGTTCTTCCTGACGCTTACGGCTCCAAGCGTGGGTCATTCGATCGATGATGATGGCTATGATCGCCATCCCGATCCCAGCGATGATGCCGACACCGAAATCACCATCACTCAAGCCGATATAGACGATCTGCTCCAACCCATTGGTGCCAACAAGCGCCGCAATCACCAGCATTGCGATGCTGTACATGATGGTCTGGTTCAGACCCAGCATCATCACTGGTAAGGCTAGCGGGATCTTCACCTGCCACAGCATCTGCCGATTTGTGGCGCCGATCATAGTGGCTGCTTCGATCACGGTCGCAGGCAGGCTGCGTAACCCGTGTTCGGCATAACGGATGGCAGGCACGATCGCATAGGCGATGATCGCCAGAAGGGCGGTGAATTCGCCAATCTTGAACACCATGACAAAGGGGATCAGCAACACGAATAATGGCATGGTTTGTAGCGTGTCGTTGAACGGGCGCACAATTGCTGAAACCGTATCGTTATGGGCAGCCCATATGCCGATGGCCGTCCCCACTAGAAATGAGAATAACACCGCGATGCCGCAGAGATAGATCGACAATATCGCCTCGGGCCAGATGCCAGTGGCCACTATGAAGCCAAGCCCCAATGTCGTCCCAAGACCAAGAGCGCGCCCACCGATTTTCCAGCCCGCGACGGCGCAGATCAGCAACAGCGCGGGCCATGGCATAGCTGTGAGACCGAAATAGATCACGATCGCAAAGATTAGAATCGCAATACCCATCTTGACCTTATCCCGATACGCGGCCCATCCCGCCAGAGCAGTCATGAAAAGCGCATAGCCGATCGTGTGCGCCAGCGTCAGTTCAAACCCCCAAGTGAACGGACTTACAGCACCCTGAAGGCCGATCTTGACAGGGAGCATGACAAAAAAGAAAGCCAGTTTCTTGATAGCTTCAATCTCGTCACGGAAATTTACCACAATGTAGCTCAATGCTTCATTCATAGCCTTAGCGGGGTTGACTTCCCATCCGCGGGGCCATTCGTTCAGTGCACCAATGACTTGGGCGAGAGTGAGAAATACGACAGCCCCAACTCCAGCGGCGATCCAGGCGCCGTACCGTTTGGCAAAGCTTTTGTCATTAGGCTCATAGTCCCCAGAGCGGTCCGCTAGGCCAGCGGTGATCCTGTCGATCACCATGGCCATCAGTGCGATCACCATACCCGCCAGCAGACTTTCGCCAAACTGGGCCTTGCGGATCGTCGACAAAACAACCCAGCCGATATCGGCTGTGCCACCGATGATGGACGCAATAATCACCATGCTGAGCGAAGCCATTGTTGCCTGATTAACCCCTAGCAACAGCTGCCGAAGGGATGCTGGAACGCGCACTTGCCAGAACAACTGTCTGGGAGTGGCCCCTGACATCAGGCCGCTTTCGATCACCTCTGGCGACACACCGCGCAGGCCGACAATGGTATTTCGAACCATAGGCGGAAAAGAATAGAGCACGCTGGCGATCAAACCCACCACAGTGCCAAACCCAAACAGCATCAGGATGGGCAGAAGATAGGCAAAAGATGGAACTGTCTGCAACACGTCCAGCATTGGCACGATTGCGCGTTCAGCGCGATGCGAAAAGAACCCCCACACTCCAAAGGCAAAACCCACAACGATGGCCAGAGGCACTGAGATGGCCACCAGTGACAAGGTATTCATGCTTTCGCCCCAGTAGCCGATAGCCAGCATGTACAGCATCGAGAACAGCGTGAACCCCGCCAGCTTCCATCCCGAGGCCGCCCACGCAACTGCGCAAAACAGGAACGTCGTCACCGACCAGGGCAATGCATGCAGCACAAAACGCACTGCCTTGATGGGCCACTCCAACGCCCAAGAGATGCCTAGGAAAAACCAGCCAAGATAGGCGACGATCCAATCCATCACGGCATTGAGCCAGTCGCTAATTGGTAGGATCAGATCCTTGGGGTACTTTGCCATCCAGGTCCATTCATCCTGAAGCGCC
>RGTL01000284.1 GCA_010025385.1 Gammaproteobacteria bacterium
TGAGGCGTACTGCCATTTCGAATCTCCTCACGTATCCGCTCAAATATCAGCACGTTGGCATCTACCGCCATGCCGACCGTCAGAACGATACCCGCTACGCCCGGCAAGGTTAAGGTCGCCTGAAGAAGTGAGAGCACAGCCACGATCAGAACAAGGTTGAGGGCGAGCGCAAGATTGGCGACCAGCCCAAAGAACCGGTAGTAAAAAGCCATAAACACGAGCACCAACACAAACCCGATCACTACCGAACGGAAGCCCTCTGAAATATTGGCCTGTCCCAGGCTCGGCCCTACCGTACGCTCCTCAATGATCTCCACGGGGGCAGCGAGAGAGCCCGCCCGTAACATCAGCGCGAGATCTCGGGCCTCGGTCACGCTATCCAGACCCTCGATCTGAAAACGCTTGCCTAACTGATCGCGGATCACGGGCGCCGTGATGACCTCCTCGATTCTCTGTTTTGTTCTTGTTACCTGACCCTTTGCATCGCGCAGCGCCTGACCCTGTGCATCGGTCTGGATCACTGAGCGATTCTCGATATATAGAACCGCCATGCGTTTACCGATATTTTTACCGGTGATGTTCTGATTGATCCGGGCGCCGATGGCGTCAAGGGTAATGCTTACGATTGGACCGCCGCTCTGCGTGTCGATGCTGGCCGCAGCATCAACAATATTCTCACCAGAGTAAATCACACGCTTCTCAAGCAGAATCGGTCGGTCATCCCGGAAGCGATATATTTTTGATCCGGTCGGCACTTTCCCGCCCAACGCCGCTTCCAGACTATGCTCCTCGTCGACCATCATCATCTCGAGCGTCGCGGTGCGGCCTAAAATTCGTTTTGCGCGGGCGGTATCCTGCACTCCAGGCAACTGCACCACGATTCGCCGGTCACCTTGCTGCTGAACCACAGGCTCGGCTACGCCGAGTTCATCGACCCGATTTCTCAGCGCCGTAATATTTTGCTCAAGGGCAAATTTGAACAACGCATCCAGTTCGGATTGAGCAAGCGCAAGCCGAATATCAACGGTGGATCCCTCTCCGGAAGGGCGAACCTCCAATCCGGGAATCTCCTTGCCAATCACCTTAAGCGCGGCGTCGCGCTCCGCGGACTCGCGAAGCGTTATCCCAATCAGTCCGTTGGCATCACGACTGATTTCCCGGTAACGAATCTTGGCCTCTCGCAAGGTCGTACGTAGGTCAGATACGTAGCGATCCTCTGCCCGGCTTTGGGCCGAGGCCATATCGACCTCCAGGAGAAAGTGCACGCCACCGCGAAGATCGAGACCAAGATACATAGGAACCGCACCGGCCTGAGCCAACCACTGAGGTGCGGCCGGGATCAGGGTCAGCGCTATCGTGTAGCCTGATCCTAGCCTTAGCTCGAGACTATCGCGGGCCTGAAGCTGTGCATCCGTTGAGGGGAACCGAACTCGAATACCCTGCTCATCAAGGGTCAGCGCGTCGTACTTGATTTTCGACTCGTCGAGCACCCGCTGAATCTCTGCCAACTGCTCTGTGCCCAGTTCACCACCACGGGCTCCCCGCAACTGGATACCGGGACTATCACCAAATAGATTGGGCAGCGCATAGAGCGCGCCCGGCAGAATGACCGCCGCTATGATCAGCCATTTCCACCAGGGCGTGTGGTTACGCATTGATTTAGTACGTTCCTTTGGGCATGACCTGGGCGATGGCCTGACGTTGAATACGCACATTCAGGCCGCTGGCAATTTCGACCGTTACGAAATTGTCGTCAACATCCGTTACCTTCCCGAGGAGGCCGCCATTGGTCACGATTTCTTCGCCTTTTTTTAGCGCCGCGACCATTTCTTTGTGCTGCTTGGCACGCTTTTGCTGTGGACGAATGAGCAGGAAATAAAAGAGAACGAAAATAACGACGAGAGGCAGCAAGCTGAATAAACTGCCTCCAGCCTCACCGCCGGCCTGCGCCCACGCGTCGGAAATAAGAAAACTCATCATCGATCCTTTTTAAGAGGCATGAAAGGCGCAAGATTATACGCTATCGTGGTTTTCCCCACGGAATTTCCGCATAAAGTCGTCAGCAAAATCGGCAAATCGATTGGCCTCAATGGCCTCGCGAATATCCCTCATCAGAGTCTGGAAAAACGTGAGGTTATGAAGGGTACATAAGCGTGGCCCAAGCAGCTCCCCTGTCACGTACAAGTGCCGAAGGTACGCTTTCGAAAAGCTGGTACAGGC
>RGTL01000285.1 GCA_010025385.1 Gammaproteobacteria bacterium
GGCATGCAGGCCACGTGGATTGATCAAGTTCATACGTGGCCCGCACCGAGACCTGCGGACGACGGTGTTTCGCTTCTACAGAGCACGATAAAAGATCTACCCAGACGCTTTGGGCGTGTGGGTATGCCGATGGGTCCGGAGAGCATTCTGAGGATGCCGGCTGCGGATGCGACAACCCTCGCACAGGGTCTGGGCTCTGAGATAGTTGACTGTGCAGAACATCTACTACAGCAGCGTTTCGTGAAATCGAAGGCAGAGATCGAAAAAATCCGCCACGCCTGTCAGATCACCTCTGGAGCCTTTGAGGCGCTTCCCGCCTACGCATCAATCGGCGAGACGGAACTCGACATCACCCGCAAAATGCGAATTGAACTCCTGCAGCAGGGTGCCGATAACACTCCTTTTATGGTGGCGGGATCTGGCCAAGGCGGCTACGACAGCATCATCATGGGTCCGACCAGACGCACGCTTGAAAGCGGCGACGTACTGATCATCGATACTGGAACAACGTTCGACGGGTATTTTTGTGACTTTGATCGAAACTATGGCTTTGGCCACGTCGCCGACGATACGGCGCGAGCCAATGCTGCCGTGCATGCAGCGCTTGACGCCGGATTTGCCGCGGCGCGCCCCGGAGCGAAAATGAAAGAGGTGTGGAGCGCTATGTGGAAGATCATGGAAGACTTTGGCGCGCTTGGCAACAGTATCGGGCGAATGGGTCACGGCCTGGGCATGCTGCTTACTGAGTGGCCTTCGGTACATCCGGAGGATGAGCGTGTGCTTGAGGCAGGCGTCGTAATGACGTTGGAGCCCGGCATGACCTTTGCACCGGGACGCCAGCTCGTGCACGAGGAAAATATTGTTATCACGGAGGACGGCGCCGAATATTTAACGCGCCGTGCGCCCCCTGAGATCCCGGTTATCGCTTAAACGAGTCAGTTCTAACGATCTACGTCTACCATTAGAGCAAGGCAAAATCCGAGCGGCTCTTTTTGAGACGTCGGAATCACAGTGCTTTCGTGAAAAAGCGAACCAGCAGATCCTGATAGCGCTCGGGCTCGCGCAAAAGGCCTTCGATGTGATCCGCGCCACTGAACGTATGCAGCGCAACTTCCTCCCCGACAGATGCAGCATAGGCCGTTAAATCCAGAGCGTTCTGGTATGCAACGCGCGAATCTGCGTCCCCGTGCAGCACTTGGGCTGGCCGCCCTTTGAGCGCATTAATACCGTCGGCCGGACGAACCCGCATCAAATCAATTCCGCGAATACGGGCCGCCCAGTAAGCTGCGCGCCAGAGCTCGCCGGGAAAACCCTGGTACCTGACCTCGTCTGTCGCCGCGCGGTTAAAGTCAAAGACCGGCGCCTCCAAACTAAAAGCCGCGATCTCAGTATTCTTGGCTGCAGAAATAATTGCCGCTAACGCGCCGCCTGAAACACCGTGCACTCCTATTTTTGAAAGCGGGATGGCCTTCATACTTTTAAGCCAATACGCCGCAGTGATGATGTCATCCGATTCATCCTGTCCTGCTGAATGGCGACCGTCCTCACACGTGGTCTCGCCCTGGTCGCGCAGATCCATCAATAGCACATTGAAGCCGGCGCGGGCGAGCATCGCTGCGGGCATCAGCGTGTCGAAATTGTGCCGAGAGCTGTTGATTCCGTGAACCACGATTACCGTTTCTTTTGCTCGAGGGTACGACGGCGTCATCCACCATGCCGCGAGACTGACCGGGCGGTTAGGATCGAGAATGCGAACCGACTCGAAGGGCACATCCGACAACCACCAGCGCGAGAGATCGTGATCCACCCACTGATTCCAGCCCTCTCCACGAAATGGTCCCTCACCCACTCCGGGCGTTTGAAATCTCGAGGGGGTATTGCCCGCATGAAAGGAATGCACTCCGCAGTGAACGGCTGTGCCTGCCCGATAAACGTAGTCGCCGAGCGCCAGCGCACCGATCAAAAGAATGATCGATGCAGCAGCTCCGAACTTTAAGAACCGCGCCAACATTTGCATTTCTTTCCCCGCCCTAGGCAAGGGTTGCCGCTGAATCACCCGCCGTTGACCTTTGGATTCTCGGTGCCGAGCGAATCAGCATCTGGGTGTAATCAGACTGAGGCGAATCAATCAAACGCGCGGTTTCCTCCTCTTCAACAAGATGACCCCCTTTAAGCACGCCGATACGGTGAGCCATTACCCTGACTACCGCAAGATCATGC
>RGTL01000286.1 GCA_010025385.1 Gammaproteobacteria bacterium
TATGTCCAGCCAACACCTGTCGTCCTCTGATACCTCCGATCCCCTTTTGAATCTTGCGGGGCTGCCGCGTTTTTCTGAGATCGATGCCGATCAGGTGGAACGTGCGCTGGATCTGACGCTGGCCAGAAGCCGTGAGCAGATTAAGACGCTGGAAGCCGCTGCCCATCACGCCACCTGGGAGTCGCTGGCCAGCGCGCTTCAGGATATCGAGGAGCATCTGGATCGGGTGTGGTCGCCGGTCTCGCATTTGAATGCGGTGAAAGACAGCGAGGCTTTTCGTTCGGCGGTTGAGGCCTGCCTTCCCAAGCTCAGCGCGTTTCACACCGAGGTGGGGCAAAACCTTGCGCTTTTTAATGGGTATAAAGATATCGCGTCCGCCAGCGGCTTTGAGGCCTTAAGCCCGGCCCGCAAAAAGATTATTCAAAACGCCATTCGCGAATTTCGTCTGTCGGGCGCCGAGCTTGAGGGCGATGCCAAAAAGCGTTTTGGTGAGATCGTTAGCGAGCTTTCTACACTGACCAATAAATTTGACCAGAACCTGCTGGACGCCACCGATCATTGGTGCGCTTTCGGGTCTGCCGCAAAGTGCGCTCGATCTGGCTCAAGAGGCGGCAAAAGAAGCCGGGGTGAGCGGCTGGCGCTTTACGTTAAAAGCGCCTTCTTATGTGCCCTTTATGATGTTTTGTGAGAACCGCGCGCTGCGCGAAAAGATGTACGAAGCCTACGTCACGCGCGCCTCCGAGCGTGGGCCCGATGCCGGGCAGTTTGATAACGGCCCGCTGATGGTCAAGATTCTGACGCTGCGCGCGGAACTCGCGTCGCTCCTGGGGTATGCGCATTACGCCGAGTACGCGCTTGAAGGGCGCATGGCGACGAGCGCTGAGGAGGTCTCGACCTTTTTGCAGAAGCTGGCCGACTGCGCAAAAGCCGCTGCACAAGAAGAGCTTGATGCGCTATGCGCATTTGCGCAAAGCGCCTACGGCGAGAGCGATCTTAAGGCCTGGGATATCGCGTTTTATTCTGAAAAACAAAAGCAGTCGCTGTATGCCTTTAGCGACGAAGAGATCCGCCCGTACTTTCCGCTGCCCAGGGTGCTCGAAGGGCTTTTTTATGTGACCGAGAAGCTATTTGGCGTAAAGGTTGCGCAGGCCAAGGGGGAGCATCTCTGGCATAAGGACGTGCAGTTTTTCGAGCTCCTGAATGACGATGGCAGCGTGCGCGGATGCTTTTATCTTGATCTTTTTGCCCGCGCCCATAAGCGAGGTGGCGCCTGGATGGCCGACTGCATAGGCCGCCGGCGCCTTGCCAGCGGCGATATTCAAAACCCGGCGGCGTTTTTGACCTGTAACTTTATTCCGCCGGTGGGCGATAAGCCCTCGCTTTTGACGCATGATGACGTCGTCACGCTCTTTCATGAGTTTGGTCACGGCCTGCATCACCTGCTGACCCAGGTGGAGGAGCCGTCCGTCGCCGGCATTAACGGCGTGCCGTGGGATGCCGTTGAGCTGCCGAGCCAGTTCATGGAGAACTGGTGCTGGGAGAGCGAGGCGCTCAATAAGATCTCCGGCCATGTGGAGACGGGCCAGCCGCTGCCGGCGGATTTGCTTGGGCGCATGCGTGGGGCGCGCAATTTTCAGAGCGCCATGCAGATGCTGCGTCAGGTGGAGTTCTCTATTTTTGATATGGCCGTGCATGAGCACGGCGCCATCACATCACCTGCGGATATTCAGCGCGTGCTCGATGAGGTTCGACAAAAGGTGGCGGTCTTAAAGGCGCCTGAGTTCAATCGCTTCCAAAACAGTTTTTCGCACATCTTTGCCGGCGGGTATGCCGCCGGGTATTACAGCTATAAATGGGCAGAGGTCTTGTCCGCCGATGCCTTTGGCCGCTTTGAAGAAGACGGCATTTTTGATGAGAAAAGCGGGCGGGCCTTTTTAAGCGAAGTGCTCGAGACCGGTGGCGTAAACGAGCCGTTGGCTAACTTCGTGGCCTTCAGGGGCCGGGAACCGTCGATCGATGCGCTTTTGAGGCATTCAGGTCTTTCGGCATGAAGCGCTTTTCTCGCGCAGCGCTTGCCTTTGCGTTTCTTTTTGCGGCGCCCGTGGGCGCGTCTGATCTTGAGCTGACCAACCAACTCGAGGCGCACCCCTCGCCGTATCTGGCCCAGCACGGCAACGATCCGGTGGCCTGGCAGGAATGGAACGAAGCGGTCTTTGAAAA
>RGTL01000287.1 GCA_010025385.1 Gammaproteobacteria bacterium
TGGTGAGTCGCTCGCCGGTTTTTTCAGAGACGAGTGCTTCAGAGGCAGCCTTGACCACCGGCAGCTCGGTTTGTTTTGCCGACACGGTGCCATCGCCGTAGCGCAACGCTGAAAAGCCGCCAAGCGCGCTAAGGCCAAGCGCGCCCGCAATAAAGCGCCGGCGGCGATAGGCTTTCTCATCTGTTACTCGACTCATCTCAAGATCCTATTAGCTTCAGCTCTCATTATCTCCAGAGCCCACCCAAGGAAACGTGAACCGGAAGGGTGATTTGGATAGCAATCGCCCTAAATTAGGTGCAAAAACAGTCATAAACACAAAAATAATAATTGATTTATGGTTTTTGCTGATGTACTGTTCGCGCCAATGGGAGCCTTTCCCAGAGACCGAATGGCTACAGGCGGCTGCCTGTAGATCTGCAAAACGCCCGCAAAGACGTCACTCAGCTCCTCCGACTCCGTTCTCCGTATCCATTCATTCCTTTATTTCCGGGTAGCCGCTCTTGAGCTGGTCCGGAGAAGTCCTTTCCCTTCTGAGAAAACCTTATGAATATTTATGTTGGCAACCTCTCGTACAGCGTCACTGAAGACGATCTTCGTGCCCTGTTCACAGAGTTCGGAGATGTATCGAGCGCCAAATTAATTATCGACAGAGACACCGGCCGATCCAAAGGTTTCGGCTTTGTCGAGATGGCCAGCAATGACGGTGGCAAAAAAGCCATCGACGCGTTGCATGGTCGTGAAGTCAGTGGCCGAGCGATGACCGTGAACGAAGCGCGTCCTCGCGAAGACCGTCCCCGTCATGGCGGGCCCGGTGGCGGCGGCCGTGGTCCGGGCGGTGGTGGTCGTGGCGGCCCCAACCGCAATCGGGATCGCTACTAATCGCCCGACCGTTGTTCTTCTGATCGCAGCGATGCGTTTTCCCGGTCAACCGGAAAACAACGCATCGCTGCCGATCCAGATGCTTCCCTCGCCGGTGAGCATCGATCATGACTGACTCGCCCCGCTCTCGCGGATCCCGCCTGATGCAATGGCTGGGTCTGCAACAACGAGCCATCGCGATCAACGAACTCGCCATTGCCGCTGTTGGCAGCGTCGTAGCGATCGGCGTTGTGTTTGCTGTAAGCGACTATCTGCCGCACGGCGATCACCTGCTGATCGTGGCGTCCACCGGCGCCTCAGCCGTGCTGATCTTCGCCGTTCCGCATGGTCGACTCTCGCAACCCTGGCCGGTGATCGTCGGACATTGCCTGTGCGCAGTGATTGGCGTCAGTTTTGCACAATGGATAGGTACTGGCCCGCAAACTGCCGCAATTACCGTTGGAACCTGTATTGTCGCAATGGGGCTTTTTCGCTGCGTGCACCCCCCAGCGGGCGCCACGGCGCTCACCGCTGTGCTTGGGGGGCCAGACATACTGGAGCTGGGCTATCTCTTCGTGATATCACCGGTGTTGATTAACATGCTCGCCCTGGTTGCGATCGCCATCCTTCTGAATCTTCCCTTTCGCTCCCGCCAATACCCGGTCAATAGACCTTGGCTGCCGAAAGAACCTCTGGGATAAATCTGCGAAGAAAGGCTCGACCGTCAGGCCGAGATACGAAACGTGTCCTGATGAGCAAGGTCTTCTTTGTGGTCGACGTCTCGCAAAACCGCATCATCGGTCATCGGCACCTCGACCACCGACGTAGCAAGGCTGTCAAAAAGACAGCGCGCCAGATCGTCTCCGGTCAAGCCTAACAGCTCGCCAAACCACGCCCGCGGAAACAGCACCGGGTGGCCGCGCCTGCTCCCGAACGTCGCGACACGAACCGCATGGGGATCAAAGCCATCGATTAACCGGTCAATCTGCTGGCTTCGCACCCACGGCATATCGCCGAGACACAGCACCACGCCATCGAGATCCGGCGCAAGCTCGCGCACGCCGGCTGAAATTGAGGTGCTGATGCCCGAGGCATAGCCCGGGTTATGAATCCAGTGAACCGGACGCGCATGGAGCACCTGATGCAGCGGCGCCGGATCATGCCCAGTCACCACATGCACGGCGCGGACCGAGGAGCACAAAGCGGCATCGACGGCGTGCACCACCACCGCTTTGTGTTGCCAGGGGAGAAGAAGTTTGTTCGGGCCACCCGCTCGAAGAGACCGACCCGCCGCAAGCACCAGAGCGTCGATTCTTGGCGCCTTCATCGGTTAACCTCTCTGCCTCTTCAGCATTCGGGTC
>RGTL01000288.1 GCA_010025385.1 Gammaproteobacteria bacterium
TGTTTACCGACAGCAATTTTGCCGCGCACTCACGCAGGTGATGTGCAAAAGGTGACAACAAACACTGCATCGGACATAAGTCAGCTAACAACGCACTTTTTCTAAGATACGCTATATCCATTCTGGTGCACCTGCCTTGAGGCTCAGGTGCGCAACGCGTTTTGTGGAAGTTGTTTGCTAAGGAAAGCCAACGTGAAGTTATGCGGGATTATTGAGCGGTACCGGCGCATGAGCGCCGGCTTTGTCGTCTTTCTGCTGTTCGCCTTGTTCCCCGATCTCGCCCTTAGCCAACAGACCTTGGCGGTCGACAGCTCCGACAAACAGGGCTGGGTATTCAAGGCCCGTCCCGATATTAACCAGAGCGGCGAGGCACCTATCCGGGGCATTGCGGATCATGCCGGCGGTAATGCGTCTCTGAATTTCAGCACCACGCAGGGAACCGACAGTAGCCGGAGCGCGAGGCTTGCGAGGAGTGATTTCCCGACTTCGATGAGCACGATTTTTACGCTCAACGATCTCACCAGCATGAGCTGGTATGTGAACCACAGTACCGCTGGAGACTACCCCAAGATCGCCATATGGGTTGAGTGGGTGGAAGGCAACACCTTGCAGCGCGAGGCCATCTACTTCAGACCCCAGAACGTCGCCGTTACGCCCGGGCAGTGGGATCGCGTTGAGGTCAACTGGAACACCTCAAATTTCACGACCAATGGCGCCAAGCTGGTTCCGAGCAATGCCCCTAATAAAACGACGCGCACGTTCGCACAGTGGCAGAACACCATTGGTACCTACGCAATTCACAAAATCCAAATCCAGTACAACAGCCCGGGTAAGCAGTATTCCTCGTACGTCGACTACGTTGAAGTCAATGGCACCACCTTCGACTTTGAGGCGGCCGTGCCGCAAGCGCCGAATGCACCCGAGGGACTGAGGGCAACGCCCGGTGACGGTGCCGTGAGTCTCTCGTTTACACCAGGCAAGGACCATGGCAACCCCATTAGTGATTATGAGTACCGTTTGGGTGGCGGTGATTGGCAATCGGCGGGTAAATCGACGTCACCGATCGTCCTTACTGGCCTGACCAATGGCACCCGCTATACGGCTTCGCTGCGGGCGGTGAGCGCGGCAGGCGAGGGTGAATCCGCCTCGGTGGACTTCACCCCGAAAGCGCCGGTTAAGCTGACAGCCGACGCTCAAGCTGACTTTTATAAATGGACATTCAAGGCTATCCCCGACGTCTCCGCGCCGGGAGAGGCCCCCATTACCGGCATTGCCGATGCCTTGGGCGGCTCTGCGTCGCTTAATTTTACGCTGGCAGGTCAGATGGGTAATAAGCGGGTGGTCAAGTTGCGGCAGCAGGATTTTCCGCCGGCACTGCAGGATCTCCGTTACCTGAGAGACCTCACCAGCGTCAGTTGGCGCATTCACCATAGCGACCCGCTGACCTACCCACGATTTAGTGTGACCTTAAGGGCAAAGCCCAATATCAACATCGGGAGCAACGGTGAGACCAAGCTCATCCCCTATAAAAAATACGAGCGCCTGGCTTTTTTGCGCAAAAACCAGAAGCTGACTCCCGGTGAATGGAACACGGTGACGGTTGATTTCACGGATGGTGGCTCACAGTTCCGCCACAATGGCCCGCTCGATGCCTTTTCGCCGATTAATCCCGGCACACATCAGAAACGACCGATTGCACAGTGGATAGACGGGTACGGCGATCTGGAAATTGCCGCTATCACATGGGCCTATGGCAGCAAGCACAACGCGCTGACGTTCACGTCTTATATCGACTACCTCGAGATCAACGGCGTGACCTTTGACTTTGAGGGCGCGCCGCTTCAGCCGCCGGGCCCTCCCACCGACGTGGTGGCCACGGCCGGGGATGGTCAGGTCTCCATAGCATTTACCGCGGCCGCGGATAACGGCACACCACTGACCCGTTACGAGTACCAGCTGGAGGCACTGGATAGCGCAAACAACTGGACAGCGGGTGATTGGACCTCCACGGGCGGCACAAACACCACGTTGACGCTAACCGGCCTCACCAATGGCACCGATTATCGTGTCGGCCTGCGGGCTGTGAGTAACGCGGGGGTTGGCGAAGAGTCGGCGCCAGTCACGTTTGCGCCGCGCCAAGCCAATCAAAACGGCATTGATCTGGTTGTGGAGGCGGACACGCCACGCGGCTTCAGCCTATCGGGCTGGA
>RGTL01000289.1 GCA_010025385.1 Gammaproteobacteria bacterium
CGGCAGGTGAGTGTGTTGTCGAACAGACAGACACTCCTCATAAGTCAGACAGGGCTGTTCAAACGTGAGATGAACACCTGTCTGTCGGGGTAGATCACGTATTGCGTGGGCGACTTCCAAGGCCCCGACACGGGTCCATCCTGTGTTCGCATCTGCATTGAGCACATCACCCGATTCCATTTCCTCTGCGGTAGCAAGAATACGCTCTATATCCGTTGATGGATCTTCTCCAACCTTTACCTGGAACCTTTGAAACCCCTGCGAGCGGTATTCGCGAACATGTGACGCCATGTCGGCGGGATCCTCGCGCGAGACCACTTTGTAAAGAGCGACCTCAGCTTGGCGCAAGCCGCCGAGTAGGGTGTAGACCGGAAGCGCAGTGAACTTGCCCAGTAAATCCCAGCAGGCCATGTCAACGGCAGACTTCACGTAGGGATGCCCCTTAATCAGGCCATCCATCGTGTCGTTCATGCGTTCGAGGTGCGTGGGGTCTTCACCAATGAGAGCCGGGGCTATGTGTGCGATTCCCGCGCGGACGCCTTCGGCGTATGCGGGAAGATAGGTGGGGCCCAGAGGGCAGCATTCGCCGACGCCCGTCAGTCCGTCGTCGGTATCTATTAACACGACGGTCGTGTCAAAGGCGCTATGAGACTGATTCGACCAACTGTATCGACCCTCTCGCATCGGAAGGTCTGCCCGAAAAATTCGAATTCGACTGATTCTCATAGATAATGCGACGACTCACTCAAAATACGGATTAGCCGTTTTACCATCAGATGTTCACCTTAGGGCCTTCCATTAAAGTCGGCTCGGCTTCGCCGAGTCTACCTGAGTTTTGGACAAAAACTGCTGGCCTCCATCGAGTTCGATCTACCCTTACGCTATCGCGATCTCGATCTTGAAAGTGAGTCCACCCCTTATCGTCGTTATGGGTATCGCGCAGCTGTTCGCGATGGCGAGCTTTGCTAATTTTGCAGTGCTCATCAATGACTTCACCACGCTCTGGCAATTGAGCTCAACCCAGGCCGGCTGGATCAGCGGCATCTACTTTGCGGGCTATGTAACGGCCGTACCCGTGTTGGTTGGATTGACCGATGCGCTGGATGCTCGTCGGATTTATGTCTTCGGCTTGCTTTGTGGTTTTGCGGGGTCGGTTGGGTATGCTCTGTTCGCTGATGGATTTGTCAGCGCCATGGTGTTTCGCTTTGTCGCCGGGATCTCGCTTGCCGGTACTTACATGCCGGGGCTTCAGATCATCAACGATCGCCTGCAAGATCGGGCGCGTCAACGCGTGCTGCCGTGGTACCTCAGCATATTCAGCATCGGTACGGCTGCGTCGTACTACTTCACAGGGCTCCTAAGCACCCATTTGGCTTGGCAGGAGGTGTTTCTGTTTGCGGGCGTTGTGCAGGCGCTATGTATCCCGCTGATCATTGCTTTTGTGTTTCCCAAAAAACCGGATCATCCTCAAGCCGGAAGTAGACATCCGCTGGATTTTCGCCCGGTGTTCAAAAACAAAGGAGCGCTTGCCTACATCTGGGGTTATGTTGGCCATACCTACGAGCTCTTTGCCTACCGGGCCTGGATTGTGGCTTTTCTTATTTTTGCGGCAGGTGCGTCTGCGACGGATATCAGCCGAGAGGGCGTGGCAAGCTTGGCGGCTGCTTTTAGTCTTCTCGGCATGCCCGCTAGCCTGATTGGTGCCCAGATATGCCTCGCGCGCAGCCGGCGCCAGACCATCTCCATCGTTATGGTTTTATCAGTGGCCTTGGGGTCAATCTTGGGGTTTATGGGCGCATTGCCTTTTATCTTTGTCGTTATTCTGGCCGGTCTCTATTCAATCTTTATCATGAGCGATTCTGCAGCGCTCACGGGAGGCGTTGTGGCTGCGGCTCGTGAGGGAGAGCGCGGTGCAACGCTTGCGATGCATTCGGTGTTTGGCTTTTCAGGCGGGTTTTTGGGGCCATTGTTGGTCGGATGGGTGCTTGATATGGGCGCGGGACCGGGGTCCACGGCTGGATGGGGCGGCGCATTTCTCGCATGCGCAGCGGGTTCACTCGTTGCCCTCATTGGTATGAGAGCGCTTTCTCGCAACTGATTTTTTGAGCGTCCAAAGTCATCCACCAGGATTTCGAACCCGGCGAGTCGTTAAGGATCCGGCCGAACATGCGAGCTTCCGATAGTTCCCGA
>RGTL01000290.1 GCA_010025385.1 Gammaproteobacteria bacterium
GTTAGGTAAAGACCGCTTGATCGGAGCGAAATCAGCTGACGCGAGGAATCAACCACTGCCACCCGGCATGATGACAGAGCAACCACCATCCACAAACAGATCTGTTCCGACGATGAAGTCGGACTGGTCAGAGACCAAGAAGGCCACCGCGTTGGCGAGATCATTCGGAACACCGGCCCGGTTTCTGAGGTTGACAATCGGCCTGCTCGGGTCAAAGTCATCTTTCCCGACCGGTGACCCGATCTTGTTCGGTACGACGCTGTTTACACGGATATTGTAGTCGGCTAGCTGAATCGCCATCGCCCGTGTCAGGTTTACCACCCCGCCCTTCGCGGCGGCGTATGCAATCGCCCTGCCTCGCCCGAAGTATCCAGTCGTGGAGGAAACGTTCACGATGTTCCCGGCGGTTTGATCTGCGACCATCTTGTGTGCCACACACTTCGCGAAATAAAACGGTGCGGTCAGTGTAATGTCCAGGGTCCGTTGCCAGGTCGCAAGATCGATATCCAGTATGTTCTTGTTGTCTGAGATGGCGACGTTATTCACCAAGATATCGATCCGTCCAAAGTGCGCATGGATCGCACTCACGGTGGTCTCGATCTGCTCCGGGCTCGACACGTCACAAACGAAAGCCGCCGCCGACACCCCCTTGCCGGTTAGGTCGGCGACGACCTTATCAGCCCGCCCCTGGTCCAGGTCCACGACAGCAATCGCCGCGCCATCGCCGGCCAGCCTGTGGGCGATCGCTTCCCCGATGTTTCGGCCCGCGCCAGTGACAACCGCGACCTTCCCCTCGTGACTCATGTTTTAATTCCTCATCCAATCTGCTTAATGACATCAGGTGTATCAAAATCGCATCGTTTCATCCAATACATCTCGGATCGTGGCCTCATACCGAAAAGGAAAATGATGCCCGCGTCCTCTAGATTCGGGCCCCGCCATCTCAGGCAGGTTCTGCGGATCCCTTAGGCAACCAAACCCAGACTAAGGCAACCAAGCTTAGCCCCATCATCCAGAGCGTATACTGGTGACTTACCAGTGCGACGAATAACGCGGCACCGGCAAGGAGAACCGACCCGCGCTGGGCCGACGACAGACGAACCCTCGCGAACCCTGACAGACCGCTTCCCATCGTCAACAGGATCAGAGTGACGGCGCTGACCACGATCGCGATCTCGACCCAGTCACCCGACACCCCCAACAAAAACTCAGGCCTGACAACGAAAACAAACGGGATGACGTAGGCGAGCCACGCGTAACGCATGCCCGTGACCGCGACCTCGAGCGGTTTCTCTTCGGCTAGGGAGGCGGCGGCGAACGCGGCGATCGCGATCGGTGGCGTGATCATCGACATCATCCCGAAGTACAGAACAAAGAAATGCGCCGCGATCGGCTCGATCCCGGTTTTCACAAGAGCGGGCACCACCAAGGTAGCTAGCAAGACATAGACCGCGACGGTCGGCATACCCATACCAAGCACGATGCTGATCGCCGCCGTGATACAAAGCAGTATCAACATATCTTGGCCCGCGAGATTAATCACGATCAGGGCCAGGTTGAACACCAGGCCGGTCGCGTTCAGGACCCCGATCACAAAACCAGCCGCGGCGACGATAACAATAATCTCAACAGACTGCCTGCCCGCGGTGACAATCGAGTCAAATACCACCCGGATATCGAGCCTGATCCCCGCGTAGGAACGGAACCACGACAGAACCAACGTGGTCCCGGCGGCGGCTAGCGCAGACAGCTCGGGGGTCCAGTTGAGGCTGAAGAGTGTGTAGATCAGAACAACGAACGGAGGGATGAAGTGCCACCCCTCTTTTAGAACCGAACCGGTCCGCTTTCTCTCCGACGTCGGGATAGGCTCGATACCGAGACGGATCGCGTCCGCGTCGGCCTGGAAGAACACGGCCGCGAAGAAAAACACGGCCGGGAGCACCGCGGCAAGCGCCACCTCCTGGTACGAGATCTGCGCGATTTCGGCCATCAAGAACGCGGCCGCCCCCATCACAGGCGGCATCAACTGACCACCGGTCGACGCGACGCACTCGGTAGCGGCCGCCAGTCGGCCCGAGAGCCCGGAACGTTTCATCAGCGGGATCGAGATCACGCCCGTGGACGCGACGTTCGAGACCGCGCTGCCTGAGATGGTCCCAAACAAGGCCGACGCGACGATCGCGATCTTCG
>RGTL01000030.1 GCA_010025385.1 Gammaproteobacteria bacterium
GTATTGAGCGATTTCAAGACCGCTGCATCTCAAGGGACCGTCGACTGCAAAGGTGCCGATAATCGCCTGACCTCCCGATGCAAGCGCCCGCATCAGCGTTGATCGATAGGCTGATTGTTGTGAGGGCTCTGTCAGAAAATGAAAAACGGCGCGGTCATGCCAGAGCGCGAAAGCGCGTCCCGGTTGAAACGCCGTGACATCATCCACCAGCCACGCTACTTCTGTTGCGCGCTTGCCGAGGCGTCTCCTCGAGATATCCAGCGCATTTTTTGATATATCTAGAACCGAAAGATCCGTATATCCATTCAGCAGGAGCTGATCCACCAAGACGCTCGCGCCCGCTCCAACATCAATGATGGGCGCGTCTTTGGCTGTGCTTGAGGACTCAATCAGTTCGAGTGACCGTCTTGGCTCGTGCTGGAACCAGCTCACTTGATCAACGGACTTCTCAGAGTAAACACGTTCCCAGTGTGTTTTTCTATTGATATCGGATGCAGTCATGGGGCTTCGGTCAAAACTCTGAGTGCTGGAAAAAAATGAACAAGAACTTACAATAGCGTCGTACGGATACTAACGCCTGTTTTCTCATTCGCACGTGTCAGATCTCAAAAATTTTTAAGAATGACCCGTCCCTTGCGCACAAACACAACATGCCAGCTCTTAAAAAACACCTGATCCATCGCATCGCTTTAGGAATTGCACTTGTTTTGTGCCCTTTTCTCGTATCGGCGCAGGAAACCAACACCAGTGACCTAGCGCAGAAAGAACAAGCCGTACGGGACCTGCAGACGCGCTTTGACGTCGATTTCTCAAAGCTTCAGATCTATGAGCAAGTCCGAGTAAAGACATCACAGGCAGAGGAAGATGCGCTGCTTTACCGTCGCGACAGCGAAGCGCTCGCCTTGCTCTCGCGCACGGGCAAAATGGCTCAGACATTGGCCGACCTGCCCGAGAACAACGCAACCCGAATCGAAGTGGAATCTCAACTGCGTCAGCGACTGGCGGGAATTGACACCCTCATCATCGGCGGCCTCGAACGGCTGAATCGCCGCATCGATGAGGCCCGCGCTCGAGTGCCCTCTTTGAAGGGCGTCGATCAATTTCAGGCGCGAGCCCAGATCAGTAGCCTTCAGGATCTTCGCTACAAAACCATGAGGGCGATGGCCGAAATTTTTCCGACCCTGGAGATGCTTGGCATTCCATATGAAGATTTTCGTCGCCAGGCGGAGCTGATTCTGACGCGTCAGGCGGAGCGTCTTGTTGCGCTTCTCAGTTTTTCAGAGGCCGCAACGGCTGAAATCGCTGCAGAGCATTCAGCCAATCCGGGTAATTCGGAACTGGTTTTGGCCTATAGCGAGATCCAGGCACAGCACGAGCAGGAGTTAGCCCAACTTATCCAAATCACCGATGCTTTGGGTCTCATGGGCGTGAACGTCTCGACCTACCGTGCTGTCATCGTGAAGCAACGGGGCGTGCTCTCCGTTGATATTTTTAAAGGCAAAGTCCTTCAAAATATCCTCGCCGAGTACTACGAATCCATCAGGTTCTACCTTCACGAGAACGCTGTCAATGTTGTCCTCAAGACTTTATTTATCATCCTGATTTTCTTTGCTGCTCGCCTCCTTTCAAAATTAGCGAGACGTGCGGCAAAAGCCGGCGTGCAGCGATCAAAGAGCGGCTTATCTCAACTTCATAAAAATGTATTGGTCTCCGCCTCCGGTGGTGCCGTCATGGGTATCGGTCTTTTGATTATCGTCAGTCAACTCGGTATATCGCTAGGCCCCATGCTTGCGGGTTTAGGTATCGTAGGCTTTATCGTCGGTTTTGCACTGCAGGACTCGCTTGCGAACTTTGCCGCGGGCGGGATGATTCTTATCTACAAGCCTTTCGACGTGGATGATTTCGTGCACGTCGCAGGACAAGAGGGTCTTGTCAAAAAAATGAGCCTGGTGAGCACCACCATCAATACGTTTGATAATCAAACGCTGATTATTCCCAACAACAAAATCTGGGGCGACGTCATTCGCAACGTAACCGCCCAGCGGGTGAGGCGAATTGATCTCGAATTTAGCGTTAGTTACAACTCTGATATCGAGCAGGTCGAGCGCGTGCTCCTCGAGGTGGCGGGCGCCCATCCAGGCGTGCTCCCCGAGCCCGAGACCCGAGTGCGCATAGGGTCGCTCGGTGAATCGTCAATAAACTTTCTGCTTCGCCCGTGGGCGAAACGCGACGATGTCTGGGACGTCCGCTGGGATCTCATTCGTGCAGTGAAAATGCGCTTCGACGAAGAGGGGATCCAAATTCCCTTTCCGCAACGCGATGTTCACATTTCTTATCGCGACAAAGCCGAGGAGGAACCCCAGTCCGATTCTCACCAGGGCAAAGAATAGGTTTTCACCGTGGTGTAGCTTTTCATGGCCTCGACTACGCCTTCCTTATAGCCCAGGCCTGAATCCTTAACGCCGCCAAAAGGTGACATCTCGATTCGGTAACCCGGTACCTCCCAAATATTCACCGTGCCGGTTCGAAGCTCTGACACAAATCGCGTGATGTAGTCCCATCGATTAGTGCAGACACCCGTCGAGAGACCAAACGCGGTGCCGTTATCGACCGCAATCGCGTCATCGATATCTTTCACACGAATGATCGGTATCGGCGGTCCGAAGGTCTCCTCCACCACCAGCTCGGCATCGCGCGGCACGTGGTCTAGGACCGTCGGCGAGTAAAGCGCGCCTTGTCGATCATTGCCGTACACGAGCGTTGCGCCCTGAGCCACCGCATCGTTAACCCGTCTTTCAAACAACTGCGCTGCGCCCTCGTGAATGACCGTTCCCATGTCCGTATCGGCAGACATCGGATCTCCGTAGCGTATCTTGCGGGCCTCTTTTTCCACCAGCGGAACAAATTCATCGGCAACCGACTCTACGCACAAGACCCGCTTGACCGCGGTGCAGCGTTGGCCCGAGTTCTTTGTTGCCCCTTGCACCGCCATTGCGGCCGCCTTCTCCAGGTCCGCGTCTTCCATGACAATAAGCGACGAGTTACCGCCAAGTTCCAACACGGTTCTTCGATAGCCGGCATGGTCCGCGATGTATTTCCCCACCGCCACGCCGCCTGTGAAGGTAATGAGCTCAGCATGAGGGTTCTTGATCATGGCATCGCCAATATCACTGGGCAATCCGGTGACCACCGAGAACATCTCTGGCGGCAGGCCTGCCTCGTAAAGCACATCGGCAAGCAATAAGGCCGTCAATGGGGTGAGTTCGGTTGGTTTGCACACCATACAGTTGTTTGTGGCTACTGCAGGAGCCACCTTATGCGCCACCATGTTCAGGGGATGATTAAACGGCGTGATGGCAGAGATGGCCGTTAAGGGATCACGCTGGGTATAGATGCGGCGCTGCTTTCCGTGCGGTGTCAGGTCGCACGAAAAAATTTCGCCATCGTCGATGATGCAGAGCTGGCCCGCTAAGCTAAACACATCAAATGCACGACCCACTTCATACAGGGAATCCTGTTTTGAGATCCCTAGCTCTGCGGTAATCAGGTCTGAGATTTCATCCCGTCGCGAGGTCAGGATCTCGGCGGTCTTGATCAGAATCTGTTGACGCTGATATCGCGTTAACGTCGGCTGATAGGCCGCGGCGATGTCAAAAGCGCGGGCGACATCATCGGCAGTCGCGCGGGGAACAGATCCCACCAAGCTGTTATCCCAGGGATTCAGAACATCAACACGCTCATCCCTATCGACGCGTTCACCCGCAATTCGCAGACTTTCCTGGATCGGTCCCAACGCGGTCGCCGTGGATTGTTTCATGCGCGCTTCTCCTGAGCATGATTGAGTGAATAGTTAAAAATATCAAAATTACGGCAGGCGTCTGTCGACGTATCCAGCGGTCGATTAACGATAAACGGAACACGCTGCTCCGAGATGCCGCCGTGGGAGCGCAAAGGCTCCGTCAGCCCGGAAAGATCATGCTTTTCTGGCGAGCTGCCAAGCACATGATCGAAAGTGCTCACGACCACAAGATCCCCTACTCGGTCTGGCGGCAGGCCGAATTGCGCACAGGCATCCGCTTGGGTGAGGACCGTTTCTACGCCGGGAACTGCCGAAAGCGCCGCGGCAGCCGTCTGGAAGTCCTGTTGCGATTCGAGGTAAACCGTCGCGTAGCCGCCGAGCGCACCATGATGCACCACGTAGGGGTCAGTGATCGGCAGAATCACTCTAAAATTCTCCACCCCCGCCGCCTGCAGAACGGGCTCCAGATAAATCACATTCGGCGCTGCTCCTGTTTGTTTTCCTTTCATCCCATGATCGGCCGTGAGGGCAATCACCGCCCCCATCTCATCCAATTTAGAGAGGTATCGGTCCATCATGGCGTAGAACGCATTAGCCACCGGTGTGCCTGGCGCGTGCTTGTGCTGAATGTAATCCGTCGTCGAGAGATACATCACATCCGGACGGCGAGTCTCCATAAGATAGACCCCTGCCGCGAACACAAACTCCGATAACTCCGCGCTGTAGACATCAGGAACCGGCATGCCAATCTTCTCCACAACGCCATCAATGCCGTTCTCGGCAACCGTTGCCTTATCGGCATGCTCAGACGAAAAACAAACGGCTCGACCACCGGCTATATCAAGTCCCACGCCGAGAAGGCGCCGGAGCTTATCTTTGGCGGTGATCACCGCTACATCTGATCCAGCCTGGTTGAGGCCTGCGAGAATCGTGGGGGCCCGCAACAAAGCCGGATCGTTCATCATGACTTCAGAATCGCTTTCCGTGTCGTAATAAAAATTACCGCAAATCCCATGCACGGAAGGCGGCACGCCCGTCACAATCGAGAGATTATTCGGGTTGGTAAAGCTTGGAACCACGCAATCGGCATAACTGAAAGTCGCCTTCTCCCGAATCGCCGCAAAAAAAGGCGCCTTCCCCGTTTCGATCGCGCGCTCGATATAGCCTCCGCCGTCTGATCCGGCCCCTCCCGGTTCGGACCCATCGACGCACACCACCACGAGCGGCTGCTTTGGACGATGGTAGGTCCGTCCGTTGACTGAAATAGTGTCGTTCTGCATGAATATATAAAGTTGAAGGTGTCTTATTGTTTTGCCCCGCAGGGAACTCGCGCGGTCTATGGCTGGCCAGACGCTACGCCCATCTCTTTCATCACAGTCTTAACCGCATCGAGGGCGCCCTGCATCTGCTCGGCGTACAGCCGACCGATGCAGCCCATTCGAAAACTTTCAGCCACGGTGAGTTTACCCGGATAAATCACATAACCCCGAGCGCTCAGCCCATCGTAAAAACTCTGAAAATCAAAATTCGCGTCTGCGGGCATTTTGAAGGTCACGATAATGGGTGCCTGGAGCTCGTCTGGCAGCAGGGTTTCGAATCCTAACTTGCGCATCCCCGTAACCAGAAGCTCGCAATTCGCCCGGTAACGACCTCCCCTTCCCGCTACGCCGCCCTCTTCGTCAAATTCGTTAAGCGCTTGATGGAAGGCCAAAATGCAGTGGGTCGGAGGTGTAAATCGCCATTGACCATTAGCCTCAAGGCCTTTCCACTGCTGATAAAGATCGAAACATAAACTATCCGAGTTACCCTGCGTCGCTTCGAGGGCGCCTTTTCGGGCCAGACAGAATCCCATCCCCGGCGCGCCCTCCAGACACTTGTTGCTAGAGGCGACTAAGGCATCGAACGAGATCTTCTGAGCCGAGAGCGCCAGAGCGCCAAAAGCGCTCATCGAATCGATCAAATAGGATCGTCCTGCTTTGGCGACCACCTCGCCAACCTCGGCGATGGGATTCAAGATACCCGTCGTGGTTTCGCAATGAACAATCGCGACGTGACTAATGTCCGGGTCTGCCGACAGCCGTGCCGCCACAGACTTGGGGTCAACCGGTTGGTCTTCGGGCCACTCAATCGTCTCGGTTGCTCGTTGATGGTAGCCGCATATGGTTCGCATGCGCTCCCCATACGCGCCGTTAATGAGGATAAGAATCTTTCCATCGCGAGGCACGAAGTTGCTGAGCATGGCTTCAACCACGAAGGTGCCACTGCCCTGCAACGGGACACAGACGTGACTGCTTGCGCCATCAATGATGTCCACCAGCCGGCTTCGCACCTGTTTATTGATGTCTATGAATCGCTGATCACGGGAGCCAAAATCATGGAGCATCGCCTCCTTGACCGTGCGGGAGGTCGTAAGGGGGCCGGGTGTCAGTAGCCAGGGATCGTGGTCAATCATAAAAGCTTGTGCCTTTGTGCAGGGGTAACTGGGGAAAGAACGATTGGCTCGCTCCGACACACCCTTAGCGATCCGTCGTCCTCTTTGCGCGTTGGGTATGCCCGAAGAGCGAGCCGTATTATGACGTAGCCCGGGTCTACCGAAACGTTATCCGCTCCAAAGACCCTCCGCCTTGAGTTCACTCATGGTGGCTTCGATACTCTGTCGCAGCGTGCTGACCATCGTATCGATTTGAGCCCGATCGAGAATCAGCGGGGGCGACATCACGTTGAGGTGGGCAATGGGACGAACAATCAAACCGCGCTTCTGGCAATGGTGCGCGATTCGCTGCCCAATAGCGACCTCGGGGGGGAAGATTTCTTTGGTTTGCTTATCCGCGACGTTTTCGATGCACATCATAAAGTGGCTGCCACGGACATCGCCGACGATCGGATAGTCCAGCAGGGCTTTAAGCTGAGACTCAAAATACGGTCCCACCTCGCGGACGTGGCCGCAGATATCGTCGCGTTCCATAATCTCGATATTTTTTACCCCAGCTGCGCAAACCACCGGGTGCCCGGAATACGTAAAGCCGTGGGTAAATAATGCGCCTTTTGCCTGAGGCACACTGATCACATCATAGATCGCCTCAGAAAGGATGGTTGCGGACAGCGGGAGATAGCCTGAGGAGATGCCCTTGGCGCAAGTGATCACGTCCGGTTCGAAACCAAAAACCGCCTCGGATGCAAAGAAGTGGCCTAAACGTCCGAAACCCGTGACCACCTCATCGGAGATGTAGAGCACGTCATACTTACTGCACACCTCGCGGGTCTTCTGGTGATAGCCCTTGGGAGGCACGATTACGCCACCTGCTCCCATGATCGGCTCGGCGATGAAGCAGGCGACGTTCTCCGGCCCCAATTCCAGAATTTTATTTTCAAGGTCAGCGACTTTGGCATCGCAGAATGCTTCCTCGGTCATACCCTCGGGTCGCCGATAACAGTTGGGGGCCGGAATGTGATGCACGAGATCAGGTGCAAGATCAAAACCCTGATGATCAAAGGTCACACCCGTCATCGACATAGCCAGGTACGTACTGCCGTGGTAGCCGTCTGTTCGGGCGATCACTTTCTTTTTGTTTTTCTTGCCGAGACGATTGAAATAAAAATGAATGATTCGCACCGCGGTGTCGTTCGCCATGGAGCCCCCGGTCCCGAAAAACACGTGATTAAGGGATCCTGGAGCAAGCTCGGCCAACTTGGCGGCGAGATTCGCCGCCGGTGGTGTCGTGAGGTGATTGAACGTGGAGTAGTACGGGATCTGCTTGATCTGATCCGCAATAGCATCGGCCATCTCCTCACGACCATAGCCAATATTGACACACCACAAACCGCCGATCCCGTCGATGAATTGATTTCCGTCGGAATCGTAGACGTAGGGCCCTTCGGCATGCGACATCACTAAGGAGCCCTCTTCCTTAAAAGACGCGAAATTGGTCCAGGGATGGATGTTGTGATCCCGGTCTTTCCGCCAGAGCTCTTCGGTATTGTATTTTTTCATGTTGCTGGCCATCTGCTTTTCCCCTCGTTTTCGATTCCCGATATGTGTTTTCTGCTTAACTAACTCTTTATCACTGAATACGCACCCTTTGAATACTGCAGCCTGACCTCATGATCAAGCTTCGAATCCTTTAAGCACGTTGACTGCGTTAATGCCGACTTCATCGATGTCATAGCCCCCTTCAAGGACAAACAAAGTAGGTATGTTCAGCGCGCCGATCATTGAGCCCGTGGTGAGGTAGTCCTCGGTCTTCAGTTTGAAGAAGCTTATCGGATCATGTTCAAAAGTATCCACGCCCAGCGAGACCACCATGTACTGGGGCGAGAATTGGGAAATATGCTTTAGCGCATCGGCAAGGGATTCCTGCCAGGCTGAAAATGGCGTACCGCGAGGCATCGGGTAGTTTCTATTGAATCCCATCCCGGCTCCGAGGCCCATCTCATCGGCGTAACCCAGAAAATGCGGGAAGGCCTCCTCTGGGTCCCCATGCAGCGAGCAAAAAAGCACGTCATCGCGTTCATAAAATATATCTTGCGTGCCGTTCCCGTGATGAAAATCAACGTCCAGTATCGCTACGCGATCGGCGCCCTGATCCCTCAAATATTGGGTTGCGATTGCCGCGTTATTCAAAAAACAGTATCCACCGAACATATCCCTTGCGGCATGATGTCCGGGCGGGCGGCACAACGAAAACACGCCGTGCTCGCCTGAGGCCAGCAGCTTCGCTCCCGTCAGCGCCACGTCTTTTGACGCCAGCGCCGCCTCCCAGGTTCCTTCGGTAATAGTCGTTTCCGCGGCCAACGCGTAGTAACCCAGTTTTCCTTCAATAAAACGTGGCGCGCGACACTGCATTCGGCGCGCAGGCCAGACACTGGCCACGGCCTCTCCCGAATAGCCCGTCTTTGACCACTCCGCCCAGGCGGTCTCCAGGAAGGATACAAAACCTGCATCGTGAATTCTCAAGACAGGGTCCAGACTGAATGACTCGGGCTCCTCAACCCGACCAATACCAGATTTTTTCACCGCGGACAGCACTGTATCCGCCCTTGATGGTTTTTCGAAGGGGGCTACAAGCTCGCCGCCGTACAGTTCGGTTTTGGCGTCTCTCAGTCGATGCTTATCGCTATAGATTGTCTTCATTCGATCTCCTTCATCGAAACATTTTAGGATGACTCAAGCCCAGATGACCGCAGTCGCTCTACGAGCCGATCAATGAATGTCCAGCAGCTTTTCATCTGCGACGCGTCAACATACTCATCCGGTCGATGCGCTTGCAGAATACTGCCCGGGCCGCAGACCACGCAGGGTACATTGACCCGCTCTGAAAAAAGACCGGCTTCCGATCCAAAACTGATCTTATCGGGCTCGCGCGTATCCTCAAGCAGCGCCTGACAAAAGCGAACCACCTGGGCATCGCCAGCGGTGCCCAGCCCGGGATAACCCGCCAGCGGCTCCACCGATATTGAGGTCTGCGGATCAACCGCCTGCATCGCGGGCTCGAGAACCTCATGGGCATGCTGCATGACCTGCTGAAGATAATGGTCCGCTGTCTCGTGCGGAAGATGGCGGACTTCGAAACTGAACTCACACTGATCCGGCACGATATTCAGCGCCCGACCGCCTTGAATGGGGCCCACGTGTAAGGTGCTGTGCGGCACGCGATAGGCGGCATCGATCGGCCCGTGCTTTGGAATCTCCTGATACACCCGGCGAATGTGACAGATCAACTCGGCGGCGAATTCCACCGCATTCACCCCTTCGACCGTATAGGCCGAGTGAGCCGCTCTTCCTTTGACCGTCACCCTCCACCCCTGCTTACCCTTGTGTGCATTTATCACACGCATCCCCGTAGGCTCGCCAATAATCCCCATCGCGGGTCGAATGGCACGTCCTTGTAGGATATCGAGCAGGCGACGCACGCCAATACAGCCGATCTCCTCGTCGTAAGAAAAGGCCAGATGAATGGGGGTCACTAACGGTTGCTCGACCATCCTTGGCAGATGAGACAAGGCGCATGCAATAAAACCTTTCATGTCGGCCGTGCCTCGACCGTAGCATCTGCCGTCTTTCTCGATCAGCGAAAACGGATCGGTCGACCAGTTCTGGCCATCGACCGGAACCACGTCGGTATGCCCAGAGAGCATAACCCCGGGCCGATCGTCCGGGCCGATTGTGGCGTACAGATTGGCTTTGCCCTTCGCCTCGTCATGTATCAATTCGCTACTGACGCCGAAGTCCCGCAAGTAATCTCGAACAAAATGGATAAGCTCAAGATTTGAATTACGGCTGGTTGTGTCAAACGCAACCAGCTTCTGGAACATGTCGGTCAACTCTGGATTCAGAGTTGAACCATCATTCATCGATACGCTCACGGATCGCCGGGCACCCCATACGATGGGGCCGCACTGGGGTTGAGCGCCCTGTTGAGGTAATCGATCATTTGGGGTTCATATCGCGACCACAGCTCTCGCAGTTCAGCGATCGGATCCTCTGACCAATCCACGCGAAGATCCACTAACGGCCACGACTGCTGATCGGCGACCAGTAATGCGGCCGAATGTGTCGGTCCCTCTTCACCCCCGGCCGCGACGCCTGCTTCCAACGAGCGCAGGAGTCGTTCTGCCAGATGGACGGTCGAGTGCTCGGCAAAAGCCCTCGTGATGGCGGGCGGCACCGCGGTCGTCGACAGGAGATTTCCAGCGGCCACGCAGAAGTCGCCCTCGGATACCGCATGGGTGCCAAGAATTCGGCCGCCCGTTATGTGCGCGACCTTACCGCTGATATCTACAACAGTAACCTGACGATAGTCCGCGTGTGGACGATCCGCCATGACCTGACTCAAGGCCTGCGGTGCAGTCAGCCCGCTGTCCAGCAAATCAAGAACCTCATTGCCGATGGCAGGGTCGGTAATGTTCTGCGTGGCGACGGCTCCGGCGCCGGCTCGGGCCCAGGGGCATCGGCTGCCAACGCTGATACTGGAAGTCGTAATGGCGACCCCAGCCATCTTCGTACGCGAACACACCCCGGCAATAGAGATTGTCACTGCATGGCCCCATCGGCGGTAATCTGCTCTTGTAGTCCAAAGAACGAATCATCCGGATACGGCTCGAGAATTTCCATCGTACCCTCACGAAAACGCGCGACGTGAGTCGGCTCTCCGGCAACGATTTTTCGATAGAACCGCGATGGGACAGCCGGCGCCACCAGCGCGAAGGCATCCGCCGCGCGGTAATCCGCGATCAGCATTCTACGATTACGGTCACTCGAGAGGTTGGGGCCACCGCCGTGAAGCGTCCAGATATCCATCAGACACACGTCACCGGCCTTGCCCTCAAGGCTCTCGGCGCGCTGATCAAAGGTGTCGAACAACTTGGGATCGGTTGCCCCAATAAACTTACCGTCACGAAAATGGGTGTAGCGCTCCTTGTGAGATCCGGGAACCAGCCGTGCACAACCATTCCCTTCGTCCATATCGTCCAAAAACATGAGCACGGTTATTCCATCATCATTGGTATGGGGATCGAAGGGATGATCGGCGTGGTATTCAACACGCGTATTGGCGCCGGGAAACTTGTTATTGAGTTTGCAATGATGGAAAAACACATTCGGACCGATGAGATCCGCCACCATCTCGGGCAAGTTGCCCTCAAACAATAATGTCTGATACAGCTTTGAAATATCGACCGGATTAGCAACCCGGCGCAGCCTCGGCGCTGTCGCACTGTGGCCCTGCTCTAGGTCGAATCGGGCTTTTCCGTTCGGCGTATCGAAGTCGTAATTGGTCTCATGGCCACGACTCTCTTCGACCCATACATCCAGCTGAGCGAGTAACGCCTGAAGCACGGATGGCGCAACCGCGCCGCGCATCATGACATAGCCTTTGTCTGCGAATTCCGACTTTTGGGCATCGGTAAGCATTTGATTAATCTCCGTCTGGATGTTCTGCATAGCCTTTTCGGTTTGTGCTCGGGCGTCGCCCACATGCAACGACTCGCGCGTGTCCAGGTCCTGCGCCACTTGTCCACGCAGAAACACCGTCGTTCCCCGAGCCACAACCGCCTGACAAAGATCGTTATCCAGCTTCTGCTCCGGATAGGTCTCGCGGGTATTGAACGGTCGAATTCGCTTATGAATCATGTCGGTTTCCTCTTTGCTTTTTCGACTTTTAATCAGCGACGACGATGACCAATCCTCTCGCTTCAAGCAGCCGCTTTCTTATGCTGTGGCGCCGTTTTTTTCTGAGGCGCCACCCGATCGGAAAGACCGGCCGAGCGCCGGACGAAATCCAGCGTGTTTTCCCAATCAAAATTACGGTACACCGAGGCCAGATGAGCAAACGGCGGCGACTGGGCAAAGAGCTGGAAGGTCAGCCGATGGCCTGCGTAGTCCGAGTTCAAAAGATCCCGAGCGTAAGCCAGCAATTTACGACGATCCTCAGACTGCCATTCGTCGTTGATGGAATAAAATTTATCCAACCAGGGACCGCTCTCCTGATCGGCAAAGCAGGCGAAGTCCGGGGTAACGCAAATCTGTCCACCGCACAATTCCCGCGCGATGTGCATCATGGCGGGCAGATTGGAGCAGGCGTGCACGCGGCCCGTAAGCAGC
>RGTL01000291.1 GCA_010025385.1 Gammaproteobacteria bacterium
TTTTGCCTACGACCACCAGCTGGTAGTCCGTGGAGAGCCCTTCCCGTTGAAGCTCACGTAAGCCTTGCATTGATTCGGTAGCAGGATCCTTCAATGCTAAAACGCTGTAATCGAAGCGGGCCTGGAACGCGCCTATCAGACTAAGCGCCACGACGAGGGCTAGAGCCATTACCACCCCCCGACGGCGCTCGGAAAGCCAATGAACGATTCGGTCTCCTTTGCGAAGCGCAAGGTCCCGGGGCTGCGGCGCACCACTCACCATGTAAAAAGCTGGCAGGAAGGTAAAGGTCAGCACCCAGGCAACCCCCATCCCTAGGGCGCTGATGATCCCAAGATCCCCGAGCCCCGCGTAATCCGTTGGCCAAAACCCAAGAAAGCCAAGGGATGTCGTCACCGTACAGAGGGTTATGGCCCGCCCAACGCTGCGCGTGCTCAGGACCAGCGCCAGAGGCACTCGCTGTTCTCCCGCGTGAATTGCCTCAAGGAAACGTAGGGAAAAGTGAAGCGCAAAATCTACCGCGAGGCCGAAAAACATCACGATAAACACCAGAGAAAGGGTGTTGAACTCGCCCACCGTCAGCATCGCTAGGGCCGTTGTCCACACTACACCGACGGCCAGCATAGAGAAGGTCGCTAGGATGATCTTGATCGACCGTACCCCTATCCCCATGACCAAGAGCAACAAGACCAGCACCAGCCACCCGGCGAGCGCCACGCCCTCCATAGCCGCTTCCATTTCCTCATGTTGGAGGGCGAGCTCGCCGGTAAACTGCAAACGAACGCCCTCTGGCAAGGCAACGGTGTTTCGCATGGCGCGCAATCCCGCCATCACCTCTGCGTCCGGCAAGCTTTTCGAGAACGCCGATTGGGGCTTCAAGTAAATTAGCTGGTAATGCAGCTCCTCCGCAGGGAAAAGCTCATCGGACCACCAAATAGTCGGATCCTTGCCCTCGCGCAGTGCACCCGCGGAAGCGCCCAAGAGCTCGAGAACTCGTTCAAAGGCAGCCGGTGCCTCGCGCTCTGCCCCATCCCCCAACCAAACGGAAAATACCCCGGAGGCTTGGGTCCTCAGCGACGGCGGTCAGCCAGGGCTGGGCTTCTGCCAAGCGATCAGTCATGTCGTCGAGCGCAGCCTCGTCCATATACAGGAGAGCGTGATCGCGAAAGAAGGGCTCACTGCCCGGGGCAACAACCGCCCGGAAGAGTTCCGGGCGCCCACGGAGGTAAGCAAGAACGGCCTCGGTAGCGATTTCGACTCTTTTCAAGGACTCTCCGCTGACCACAACCACCGCATTGCGAACGAGGTCAGGGAACTGCTCTTCAAAGTGATCGAAGTCCGCGCGCCAAGGAGCATTCTGGGCAATAAGATCGGACAAATTCGAATTAACGCGGAAATTTGAAATTCCCACCCAACCCAACAGCAGCGTCAATAGAAGAAGCGCACCAAGGGCCCGCTTCGGAGCGCGGGTGGTCAGCTCAACCCATTGAGCAAGGTAGTCAGTCATCGAAGTCGTCAAAAAAGTCTTCCAAAGGCGGATTGCCATCGAAGATCAAGAACTTGCGCCGCTGTAGGTAGGCGTCACGAGTGAAGGCATAGGGATCGAGGGCGCTGCTATCCCTGAGCTGTGTAGCAGTCAGGAAGTCCGCTCGAGTGCCAAGGACGTCGAGTCCGCTAAGGCTCCAATGGTAATTGGGTCCAAGCACCAGCCGAGGCATGACATTGCTGACTAGCATCGAGGGAAGATCGCGCCAGGTACTCGGTCCAAGTAGAGGGACATAAAGGTAGGAACTGCCGGTAACGCCCCATACCGCCAGGGTCTGCCCCAAGTCCTCTTGCTGATCCTCAAGCTTCCACCGAGCCGCTACATCAAACCAGCCCAAGAGGCCTAGGCTCGAATTCAGGCCAAAACGCGCAAGATCGGTGGCTGCGGAATCGACCTTTCCCTGCAGGAGGCCATTGAGGGCGCTGTCCAGGCCGCGGAGATTGCGGAAGGCATTCAGCACCCCCCGTTTCACAGGCCCGGGAACGATTCGATCGTAGCCTCGCGAAGCGGGGGCCATCACCCGCTCGTCTACCGCCTCCGAGAGGCGAAAACTGGCGCGATTGAATTCCTCGTGGCGATCCCCTTCCTTGAAGCTTTCTCCCTCTAGGGACGCGCAGCCCGTACAGAAAAGCAGCCCAAGCAAGAG
>RGTL01000292.1 GCA_010025385.1 Gammaproteobacteria bacterium
CCCGCACCGATAATCAGCAGGTCTGATCGCCCCACCGCCAGGATATCGCCGAAAAGATAGGCCGCAAGATCAACCCTGACACCAGGAATAAATGTGACGGCCACGAGCCCTAACGCAAGCGCCCCATGCGACACGACCCCGAGCAAGGTGTCAATCGCGAACATCCTTCCGGAAAGTGAAAGAATCAGAAAAGCCATGGCCAATGCAGCGAGAAGCACCCCGATAAAAACCGAGATGGAGAACCCGAGAGACAGGGCCACTCCCAAGATCGCGGCGTGAGCGGTAGCGTCTCCAAAATATGCCATCCGACGCCAGACAACAAAACAGCCCAAAGGACCGGACGCTAATGCCACCGCTATCCCGGCAAGTGCTGCACGCCAAAGAAAATCATCCAGCATCGCTACCGTCCTGCTGCGCATGATCGTGACGATGATCATGCTCGTGTCGGTACAGCGCCAGCGCCCCTTCGGTGTCAAAGCCAAAGAGTGCCTGATACTCAGGCGCATTAGAGACCAACGTTGGCGTTCCCTGACAGCACACATGTCCGTTCAGGCAGATCACATGATCAGATGAGCGCATCACCACATGCAAATCATGGCTGACCATCAGAACGGCACAATCTAAGTCTTCGCGGACGCCTTCAATTAGGCTGTAGAAGGATGCCACGGCCGGCTGGTCAAGACCCTGCGTTGGCTCATCCAGCACCAGCAGATCAGGCCTCACGAGGAGCGCCTCGGCGAGGAGCGCGCGCTGAAATTCTCCACCGGAAAGAGAGGACATCTGCTGCTTGAGCAGGCCCAAAATCCCGACCTGCTCCGCGATCTGCAGATGCTGTTGGCTATCTTTTATCCCGGATAAAGCAAGCCACCTGGCGACGGTCAGGGGCATGGCCTGATCGATGGCGAGACGCTGCGGCACATAGCCGACCCGCAACCCTGCCTCCCGGATCACCACCCCTTCGGAAGGCGTTTGTGCCCCGATCAACACCCTGAGCAGCGTCGTCTTGCCAGAGCCATTAGGTCCAACAACGGTAACAATCTCACGCTTTCGAACTGAAAGATCAACATCGCGCAGAATTTGACGAGCCCCTATACGCACGCCCAGTCTCTGGGCCTGAATGAGACTCACATCGAGGCCCTTTCTCGGCACCCGGCGCACACACCCTGTGCCTCTACCACCATATGCTGAACATCAAAGCCAATGGCACGAGCCGTGCGATCAAGCGAACTGCTCTGCGTTTTTGTTGAGGCCTCCGCAACCTGCCCGCAGTCATTACAGATCATGAACACTGGCGCATGCCCTTCACCCGGTCGGTTGCAAGCCACAAAAGCATTGATCTTCTCAATACGATGCGCAAACCCGTTTTCCACCAGAAAATCCAAAGCCCGGTACGCCACCGGAGGCTGGGCATTAAAACCGGAATCGGCGAGCTCTGACAGGATAGCGTAGGCGCCAAGCGGCGCATGTGACTTCAGCAACAGTTCCAGCACTTTTTGGCGTACCGGTGTCAGCCGAAGCCCCCGCTCGGCACACAGCGTTTGTGCTGCATCCATCAGCGAACGGGAGCATACGTCATGATTGTGCACGCGAAAGGCTTGCGCAGGTAACTCCGATGTTGCTTTCCTGGAACCCATGGAGACTAAGACCCCGTTAGTGGTTAACGCATTGTGCAATTCCGACGGCAATGTTTTCAAGCAGTTCCAGATAAAGACCGGAACCCAACTCTAGATCGACCCCGATCGGGTCCACCACACCAATATGGGGCTTAAAACCGCCAAAAACACTATTGATCAGTTTCGACGAATATTGGGGCTCAGCCAGCACGCAGTGAATTCCTTCCTCTTCAAAATGATGTTTTAACTGCTGCAAGCGCTTGGGGCTTGGTTTTGAAGCATCGCCCAGGGAAATTGACCCCGTTGCGAAGATGCCAAACCGATTCTCAAAGTACTGATAAGCATCATGAAACACGAGGAATCCTTTACCTTGTACAGACTTAAGATGATCTTCGATATGGTGTGTCTCATGTGAGATCTCTTCTTTTGCCGTTTTGGCATTTGCCCTGTAGCGCGCAGCATTTTCGGGGTCGATATGGCCGAGTTCGGACGCAATGGCATCAAGCCAAACAAGTGCGTTCGCCGGGTCGAGCCACATATGGGGATCG
>RGTL01000293.1 GCA_010025385.1 Gammaproteobacteria bacterium
CAAAGGCTCACCCTCATCGGCGGAGGGTTGGTGGGCGCCAGCCTTGCCTGCGCACTGGAGCCTTTAGGTCCAAAGGCTCACCCTCATCGGCGGAGGGTTGGTGGGCGCCAGCCTTGCCTGCGCACTGGAGCCTTTAGGTCTGAAGATCACCGTACTCGAAGAAACGCCGCTGGACAGCGATCAGCAGCCGAGCTTCGATGAGCGCACTATCGCACTAACCTATGGCTCCCGCCAGATATTTGATGCCATAGGCATCTGGCAAGCCATCGAGATGCAAGCCGGTCCCATTCACAGAATCCACGTCTCCAATCGCGGTCATGCCGGCTTCACCCGACTCGATCGGCAACAAATTGGAACCGACGCGTTGGGTTATGTCGTGCCCACCCGAGTGCTAGGCAAAGCGTTGACCCGCCGGCTTGCGCAAAGTTCCTCTATCGAATACCACTGCCCCGCCTCGGCCATGCAGATCGACATCGAACCCCAAGCAAACACGGTGCGAGTGGGCAGCACAATCGGCGTGATAGATACCGACCTCGTCGTCATTGCCGACGGCGGGCGCTCCTCGCTCACACAAGGGCCAAGTTGGGAAAAGACAACTCGGTCCTACTCCGAGCAGGCGCTGATCGGCATTATTGGGGTGGATCGACCGCATAACGGTACCGCGTTTGAGCGGTTTACGGAGCACGGCCCCCTTGCGTTACTACCGCTCAAAGACGAGCGGTTCGCCCTTGCTTGGACGCTTCCTGAACAACGCGCTCAACAAATGGTGGATTGCGATCCCACTGCCTTCTTGAGCGCATTGCAAGATACCTTTGGTGACCGTGCGGGACAGTTCACCCGCTGCGAGGGCCGTCGCGTTTATCCCCTGAGTCGATCTATCCTAACCTCACCCATCTCTGGGCGCTGCGTCGCGATAGGCAACAGCGCCCATCGGGTGCACCCCGTCGCCGGTCAAGGATTCAATCTTGGTCTTCGCGATGTGGCTGAGCTTGCCGAGCAGCTGGCGAACGCCTTGCGGGCGGGAGACGATATCGGTGATACGGCTGTCCTTCGGGCGTATGCCAGGACGCGCGAGAGGCAGACTCGTCGTGTTTCTCGCTTCACAGACGGTCTGCTGCAGATTTTTGCTAATGAGTTTCCTGGACTAAGCGCAGCCCGAAACATCGGGTTAAACCTGATTGAGCTCTGCCCTGCCGCCAAAACGCTTCTCCTCAGGCGAACCGTCGGAATCGCAGGCCCCCTACCCCGTTTGGCGCGGGGCCTGTCGCTCGAAAGCGCGTGAAGCTAAACCGCTCTTCCGCTGTCGATTGCGACGTGCTGATCAGTGGGGCTGGACTGATGGGCAGCGCCTTTGCTCTTGCACTCGCTCGCTCAGGACTCAGGATGATCCTGATTGAGAGCGAAGATCCGCCCGCGGATACGCGGGCAACACCTGAACGAGTCAGCGCCGTTAACCTCGCGTCCCAGCAGATGCTGACAAGACTTGGAGTTTGGGACAACCTCTCCGATCACTCAAAGACGCCTTTCGAAACGATTGAGACTTGGGATGCCGGCAGTGCCGGCTCGATTCGATTTGATGCCGCCGATCTCGGTCTCAAGGCGCTGGGGCACATCGTCAGCAATCATGCGCTACGGCTCGCGCTTCATCGAGCGCTTGAGGCATCCGCAACCCACAGCATTTTTTTCAATCAAGAGATTAATAGCCTTGAGCATTCAGATGAAGGGGTCCGTGTCACCCTAGCAAATGGAAACCAACTGAATACACGACTTGTTGTTGGCGCCGATGGTCCCCACTCGATGCTTCGCCAACTCGCAAAGATAAGCATGACAGATGCCGACTACGGTCAAACCGCTGTCGTGGCGACCGTAAGGCCTTCTGAGCATCATGGTAACAGCGCGAGGCAGCGCTTTTTACCCGATGGGCCGCTTGCTTTTCTACCGCTTGCCAACGGACGATGCTCAATCGTGTGGTCCGTTCCAAACGACCGTGCGCCTGATTTACTGAAACTCGATGATTCGGCCTTCGGCAAGGCGCTTGAAAAAGCGTTTGATCAAAGACTGGGGCAGATTCAGACAGTGAGCCCGAGAATAAGCTTTCCGTTGCAAAGACGCCATGCCGACACCTACATTGGAGACCGGGTGGCATT
>RGTL01000294.1 GCA_010025385.1 Gammaproteobacteria bacterium
CTCCGAGCGCTATCACAAGCGGCGCGCCAATTTGCCGCGCGGTCGTCGGATCCTTGGCCTGAATGTGTCACTCAGATGAGCGAGTCTGATGTGGAGGAGGCGGCGGGTCGATATCTGGCGGCGCTCGAGGCAAAGCAAAGGAACAAGCGGTTCGTGATCGATAAGATGCCGCAAAATTTTATTCACGCGGGCCTCGCCGCGGCGCTTTTTCCCGATGCGGTCTTGATTCACTGCCTGCGGAATCCGATGGACACGTGTTTGTCCACTTACTTTCAAATGTTCCCCGCAGGTATGGACTTTGCCTACGATCTTGGGGAGCTCGCGCGTTATTACCAGTGTTATCAAAACTTAATGACGCACTGGAAATCTGTTCTTGGCGATCGGTTGCTTGATGTGCATTACGAAGAATTGGTCTCGGACCCCAAAGCAGCGCTTAGGCCTGTGCTAAGCGCATTGAATTTGGTCTGGGATGATGCCTTGCTGCATCATGAGGATCATGTGGGTCGTGTGGATACCCTGAGCCTTTATCAGGTTCGGCAACCGCTGCATGCGCGATCCACTGAACGTTGGCGGCGTTACGAAAAGCATCTGGGCGGTTTGGCACAAATAAAAAGGGCGCCTTTCGGCGCCCTTTTTACATCAAGCCAGCGGCTCGATTAAACAGCGGATCTTAGAAATCCATCCGCAGCATGCCGATACCCATGGTATCGTCGCCGTTGTTGGAGACTTCGAGGATCATCTTCGCACCGCCGCCCAGGCCAAGACCGTAGGTACCGGTGATCACGCCGTCGGAGCTGTCATTGGTCTCGTAGTCGAGCTGCAGACCGCCGATGGAGGCGTTGACGCCGTAGCCGGTGTCACCACCGTCGGTGTCGGTGAAGCCGCCAGAGAGACCGATACCGGCGATGTTCATGGCTGCGGCCACGCCCATGCAGTCTGCGTCAGCGGATTGGTACACGGCGCCGAGGGACAGACCGCCGATGGAGAACAGACCGCCGACGGTGCCACGGTCAAGCGTATCGCCGCCGGTGCTCATCTGCGCATCGGCCATCAGGCTCAGGCCACCCAGTTGGGTGCTCAGCATGACGGAGTTCTTCATACGGTACTGGATACAGGTGTTGCCTGCGCCACCGTAGCGGTTGGTTTTATCGATGAAGGTACCGACGGTGTTGAACGCGGTGCTCCACTGAGCGCCGAGGCTCAATGAACCCCAATCGCCTTTAATGCCCACGTAGGACAGACGCTGGGTGTTACCGGTCACGATCGAGCCCTGAGCGGAGTTCACACGGAACTCGTAGTTCATGTAAGCGCTCTGACCGTTACCGAGATCGGAAGACGCTTTGAAGCGAAGGCGGGAGCTGTTGTCAGCGACCTGCCAATCGTCACCGGTGTACTCAACGCCGGTACGGATCGAGCCGGAAACCGCAACGCCATGGCCGTCGGCCATCGCTGCTGGGGCCACAAGGGCGCCAGCTACTGCTGCTGCAATCAGTTTCTTTTGCATTGTTGGATTTCTCCTGATTAGGTTAACACTAGCTTTGTTGCTTTTGTACAAGAACAACGGGCGGGACTATCTCGGAAACCTGTTTCTAAACGGAGACAAAACGAAGACAAAAAGGAAAAAAATCATTTGAGTGTGCGAAAAAGCAACAGTGCTTAAACTTCGATGGAAATACTCCGGACATGAATTCCGAAACTGACTTCACTGAATCCAGAGCCTTGGCCGGCCCGGAGTCGCCCGCTCGTCTGGGGGCATTCGCCTGTTTAAAAAGATAAGTTCGTAAGCAATAAGGGTCTACGGCCCCAGACGGTTGACTGGGGTTAGAAAGATTTTCCAAAACACCCTAACCCCCTGATGCTCAAACATAAGGATGCGAATGATTCTCATGACTATTTAAGAGGTATAGTCTCCGGATACGCGGATCACTAAAGTTCGTTTCGCATCTCCTCGTGATGTGATGCCAACTGCTGTTTGCAGTACTAGCCGGGGGCTCCTCCTCTCCCTTCGACACCGCAGCCGCTGCCTATTTTTGAACGGTGGGGAGGTAATATTTATTAATAAAAACAATATCTTGCAGCGGATTCATCCCTCGGGTGGATAGCATCTGCTTAAC
>RGTL01000295.1 GCA_010025385.1 Gammaproteobacteria bacterium
GAGTAACTGTCGTGTTTTTTTCAATTGAGATGCCAGAGCGGATCATCAGGCGCTCCAAGTGCCCAACCAGAGCGCCTGTGCCTCCCATAGCAAAGTGAACGCCAAAAGCATTTTCAAGGTAATGAATTAGGCCGTATATGCTCGTGGTGTCAAAGGGGGAGCCTCCGACAAGCAGGGGTTGAATGGAGAGTGCTTGCCTTAAGCGTGGGTCTGAGATGTGCTTGCAAACCATATCCCAGACCGAGCGATCACTTCGAAGTCGCGCGAGTCTAGGAATTTGCTTGACCATTGTCCCCAGCCGGTGAAATGGCTGGTGAGCAAGCTCTGTGAACCCAATATCGAAAAGCGACTTCGAGTGAGTCAGCAGACTTTGGTATCCAGTGAGGTCTTGTGGGCTCAGTCGTTCGATCTCTGAGAGTGTTGCCTCTGGAGCGCCTCCATAATTAAAGTAATTTCCATCCGCAAATTCAAATCGATACCACGGCTCGAGTGCTTTGAACTCGATGTGGTCTGCTCGTTGTTCGTCGAATAACTCAAAGAGCTCGTCAAAAAGAAACGGAGCGGTAATTACGGTAGGACCTGCGTCGTGCCGATAGCCATCAACATTGAAGTGTTGTGCGCGTCCACCCAATTGATCTAATCGTTCGACGAGATGTACGTCTAACCCTAATGCGCGCAATCGAAGCGCGCTTGCAATTCCGCCGAAGCCTGAACCAACTATGAGAGCTGTGCGGGTCAACCAGTCACCTCAGCCTAGCAAGGTCAGCGGACGAGGCGCGAAGGCGTCCCCTTGGCTGTGATGTATTTCGGTAGAGGGGACACGGACTGTGATCTTGCCTCGGAGCGATTGCGCGCTACTGTGAGCGATGTAATTTAAAGAGAGTCGCGTCACGTTAGCAGGTTCATATGAAAAGAGCAGTCCTGGCGGGCATGCTGAATTTTTCCGCCCCACGTTTTCTGGTGTACCGCTTGACGCCAGTTAAATGCGCAAGGAGAGCGTGACCGTCCCAGAAAATTGGGTGAGGAAAGAAGGAGCTGAGAAGCGCCTTTAATGGTCTTGGAGCCGCGATTCCCGTCGATTTTCGCTGGCAACCTGACATAACGAGGGACGCGTTAACGAATTATGGATGGAGACCTCTCCATCAGCATGATGACTCTCGCGCGCCCCACCGGGGGTAGGAGCGTCACCTGACTGACCGTCAGGCTCTCCTGATAAGGAGCAAAAAATGACCGGAGAGAGGCAACCTCGAGGCCGCCCCTCTCCGGCAAGTCCGTTGAAGCTATGAGGACTGTTTGCTCGTTGATGTGGCCGCGTACCAAATGAGCAGCCCGAAGGCGATTTTGTTCACCACATCAGCAAGGTTGTACACAATATTCAGCGCCTGGCTAGCCGCGGCCGTGGTGTTACCCATGTCATCCACGTAAACGAAGTAGCCCAGGATGTAGCCGAGGGGGTAGATCGCCCACCCGATAGTCACGATCCAACGCATTGTGTTGTAGGCACTCTGCACGGCCGCGGGAGCCTCGTTTGCGGCCATTTTTGCAGCCTGGCCGGCAAAGATTTCGTACAGGATATAAAGCCAACCCACCATACCGATCACAAAGCCGAGTGTGACGTTGATGTAGCCCGCTTCTCCCAAGAAACCAGGGACCAGCATAACCAGCGTGCCTAACAATAATCGCCAGAAGATACCGCCGGGAGCGTTGCCGATCGCACGCAGGATAAGGAAGAACTCGATCATCAACAGCGGCACTGTCAGCAGCCAATCGATGTAGCGATAAACCGTTGGAGTTTCGCCTGTGCTGACCCAAACGTCTCGCATGTAGAAGTAGTGGACCGCTGCGATAAATGTCACAAGTGCAGAAACGACCAGCGAAGTCTTCCATTTGCCATCGACGCTCTGCGTTTCCCAGAGAAAGAAGACGGTCGATGCCATTAATGCCATCGAAATGAGCCAGAACGAGATTCCAACGAAGTCGTCGGAGCGCAGGTTGGCAGCCGCAAACGCGGTCGCTGGGGCTAGCGCAAGAAGGCCCGCGGGAAGAAGCTTTCTTCCCCAAGCAGTAGTTGAGTGTGACTTAACCGAAATATCCATGAAA
>RGTL01000296.1 GCA_010025385.1 Gammaproteobacteria bacterium
ATCCGAACCTTAACGCCTTCTTTTGACATAGTGCCCCGGTCGACTATGCGCTATGAAGCCTGCGAGCTTCGCAAACGGTCAACCACCAGGTCAATCCGTCTTTTCGCCTCAAGGTTTCGCGTGATCAGATCTGCCTTTTCGGCGGCGAGGGTCTGCTCGGCTTCGCGCAATTGCTCGTTCTCAGCCCTGAGATTGCTACAGGTCTGCACGAGACCATCCAACTGGGTGGCGAGCGCTTCGATTTCATCGATCAAGTGCTCGCTGGGATTATTTGCCATGGCCAGTGCCTCCTCCGATTCTGGGCGTCTCGATATAACTCCATTGACGCCCTGCAGATCCGCGCCTTTTCGCGCTCGCAGACAATAATATGGCTGTAACCTACGGCGGTCAATGACGGTCGCTTACAGGCGACGGTTATAATTTGGCGTCTCCTTTTCTTCTTTTAGTCCTATGAAAACCACTTCGCCCATCGCGATGGACGGCGCGTTCTACCGGCAATTCGCGGGTCTTTTGCTTGAAGAACTGCCGGATTACTCGGCGGCAGAAATCCAGGGCATGCTTACCGGTCTCACCTGCATCGGGGTCACAGAAGCTCAATACGACGCCTGGCGCCCGATACTGACCGGGGAAGAGGGCTCATCCCGTGACAGTAAACGGCTACGCGATGCGCTTAGCGGGCTCATGGCGCTGATTGAAAAATCGCTTAAGGGTCAGGATTTTTCATTCCGACCCCTTCTTCCTCCCGATTCAGACACGATTAGCGATCGCACACAGGCGTTGGGAGACTGGTGCTATGGATTCGGGGTCGGACTGCATTGGAGTGGCACCCTTGACGCTGAGCATCTTGAGCCTGACGCAAAAGATGCGATTGATGACATCGCCGAGCTGGCACATGTCGATCCCAATTCAGCCGACGCGGACGATGAAAAAGCGCTGGCTGAGCTGGAGGAATATCTTCGCGTTGCGATCCAGCTGATTTTTGAATCAACGGGACTATCTGAAACACACATCAAGAGTCACTAAGGATATGAGTACGGCTAAGGAATACGCCCGGCGACGACAAGACCTAATGCGCGAGATTGGCGACGGCATAGCGGTTGTGCCCAGCGCTCCGATCTCTACGCGAAACGGCGATGTCCATTATCGCTATCGAGCCGACAGCGACTTCTTTTATCTCACTGGGTTCAACGAACCGGAATCGGTAGCCGTTCTCGCACCGGGTCGAAGCGGTGGCGAATTTCTTCTGTTTTGTCGAGAGCGTGACGCTACGCAGGAGATGTGGGACGGAAAACGCGCGGGGCTTGAGGGCGCCGTAAAGCAGTTCGACGCGGATGACGCGTTTCCGATTGAGGATCTTGAGGATATCCTGCCCAGTCTTCTTGAGAATCGATCCAAGGTCTACTGCAATCTCGGGCGTTATCCCGACTTCGATAAAGAATTGCTCAATTGGTTGAATGACGTTCGCACACGAAAACGCACGGGCATAAGCGTGCCCGGCGAACTGGTAGATCTTGGCTACCTCCTGCATGAGTCGCGTCTCATCAAGCGAGCCTCTGAATTAAAGACCATGCGAAAAGCGGCCTCGGTCTCTGCCAAGGCTCACCAGCGCGCCATGATGCAATGCAAGCCCGGCCTTTTCGAATATGAAATCGAAGCCGAAATCGAATACGCGTTTCGAAAAGGCGGCGCGCAGTATCCCGCATACCCTTCTATCGTTGCGGGCGGCGCCAATGCCTGCGTGTTGCATTACATCCAAAACCGGGATCGGCTGCGCAAGGGCGATTTGCTCCTTATTGACGCCGGTGCAGAGGTCGACTGTTACTGTGCCGACATCACGCGGACCTTCCCGGTGAGCGGGAAATTCTCGGCACGCCAACGTGCCATTTACGAGATTGTGCTGGAGGCTCAGCTCGCCGCGATTGATCAGGTGCGGCCAGGCGCTCATTTCAACAGCCCGCACGAGGCCGCCGTAAAAACCATTGCCGCCGGACTCAAGGATCTCAAACTGCTTAAAGGCAGCCTTGAAAGCATTATCGAGAGCGGAAGCTATCGGAAGTTTTTTGTTCACCGAACCAGTCATTGGCTTGGAATGGACGTGCA
>RGTL01000297.1 GCA_010025385.1 Gammaproteobacteria bacterium
CCACCCCAGGTTCGGATGGTCTCAGCCTCGATCTCGATATGAAACTGAACGCTCCATGCGTTATCTCCAACCCGCATCGCTTGCCACTTACATTCTTCAGAGCTCGCCAATTGCGTCGCGCCTGGAGGCGGGACATCGATCTGCACCGAGTGCCATTGCAACGCCTTGAACAGCGAAGGCAGATGACCGAATATCGGGTCGCGCTTCGCCTCGCTCGTTAAGGCGATATCAAGAACACCGATCTCGGGAGGATCCTGCCAGGTACAGCGTCCGCCGAGTGCATCCGCAAGCAATTGGTGCCCCAGACATAACCCAAGATACGGCCGCTTCAGGTCAGCGACCCACTTTTTTATCGCCGCTTTCTCCTCCTGCAGCCAGGGAAATTGAGCGTCATCCCAGACATTCATCGGACCTCCGAGGACGATGAGGGCATCAAAGTCGTTCAGTGAGGGGATGACATTGCCCTCGTCCAATGCGATGACGGTCTGCGACACGCCGGCTTTTGCCATACAGTGCCGAAAAATTCCGGGATGCTCACAGGCCAGATGCTGGAAAATGAGAAATTTCATGGGCCCTACCAAAAAAAGGGCCCGCGGTTGGGGCCCTTTTCGTGCCTCGAAAGAACATCAGCAATCGAGCGTATGATCCCGCTCCCATTGACTGATCGCTGCGCTGTAGCTTCGCCAGTCCCGATGCTTGAGCTTGGCATAGCTTTCGACCAGTTCCTTGCCAAGACCTGCTCGAAGCACCTTACTCTTCTCAAAAAGGCGAATCGCATCCAGGAGATTGGATGGCAGACGCCTGACATCCTTCACCGTATGTCCTTCAGTGTACATGTTGATATTGAGCGGTTTGCCCGGATCGCGCTTATTTGCAACGCCATCGAGTCCGGCCGCCAATACGCCTGCCTGTAATAGATAGGGGTTCGCAGCACCATCCATGAGCCGCAGCTCGAAGCGACCTTCGTCCGGCACACGCACCATGTGAGTGCGATTATTGCCACCATAGGTAATCGCATTGGGAGACCAGGTAGCCCCAGAAAGCGTCACCTGCGCATCAATGCGCTTGTAGCTGTTGACGGTAGGGTTAAAGATGGCTGCGAGCGCGTCGGCGTTGTGCAGCACCCCACCTAAGAATTGATAGGCCATCTTTGATAAGCCCATTTTGTCGCTCGCACTATGAAAGAGATTCTTTTTCCCTGTCTTATCCCAGACTGAAACATGAGCATGACAGCCATTGCCCGTCAAATTACTAAACGGTTTTGGCATGAAGGTGGCTCGCAGGCCGTGCTTCTCCGCGATGGCCTTTACCATGTATTTAAAAAACACGTGTCGGTCAGCGGTTACCAGCGCATCATCAAAATCCCAGTTCATCTCAAACTGGCCGTTCGCGTCCTCATGATCGTTTTGGTAAGGGCCCCATCCGAGCGTGATCATGCAGTCGCAAATCTCACTGATTACGTCGTAGCGTCGCATCAGCGCGGATTGGTCGTAGCAAGGCTTTTCCTGGGTATCGCTCGCGTCGGAGACCGCGCTACCGTCTGGACTCACCAAGAAATACTCGCACTCGACACCTGTCTTCATACGCATCCCCTGCTTCGCGGCAAGGGCGATCTGATTTTTGAGAGCAACACGTGGCGAGGCATCAACCAACTTGCCGTCCATCACAAGGTCGCCAGCCAGCCATCCGACCTCCGGCTTCCAGGGGAGTTGAATAAGGCTCGCAGGATCCGGTACCGCGAACATATCCGGATGGGCCGGCGTCATATCCAGCCACGTTGCAAACCCGGCAAACCCGGCACCGTCACGCTGCATGCCGGCAATTGCCCGAGCAGGAACCAGCTTTGAGCGCAACACACCAAACAGATCCACAAAACTGATCAGGAAATACTTGATCTTTTTCTGCTTAGCAACAGCAGCTAAGTTAATCGCCATTTCAAAACTCCTCCAATGAAGCTTGTTTTGTTAGTGATAATTCTTAGTCAGACTACTATCTCACGCCGCCGACTGCGGCTCAACGATAAATGAAAGAAAGCGGATGGGCAGACGGTTCAGTTCCTCTGGGCCATGCGGCGCATCGGCATCAAAATAAAGCGAGTCA
>RGTL01000298.1 GCA_010025385.1 Gammaproteobacteria bacterium
AAGCAATCCAAAGCCACCCGCCAACCACCAGGGATGTCGCCACAACTTTGACTGCTCCCTTTCGCGCGTGAGCTCAATAGCCAACACAAAAATAGAAAACGCGATGAGAAATTCGATAAGCGCAACCGGGTAGTCAAAAACCCCTAACGTCACCATCGCCAGGGTCACGCTGTGCCCAGCCGTAAACGCGGTGATAGTCCAAATCAGCCGGCGGCCGCCGCCAACTAACAGCAGCAGACCCAGTACAAACAGCAGATGATCAATGCCCGCCCAGATGTGTTCTGCCCCCAACACCGCATAACGACCAATGACTTGCCGAGAATTCGGCTCTCTGGGCACTCGGAAGGAATTAGCCTCAGGATTGAGCACAGCTTGATGGGACACCCCCTCCAGCAATGTGATATTCAGCATCACCGAGCTTTGATTCTCGGGTATGCCCGTAACAGCGATAACCCTCTCGATCAGCCCATCTTCGCAACGCACCCGGCGTTGCTGCAGCTTGCCGGTACCCTCTTGTATCCACGGAGAAATCTCCTCGTCACGACAATTTTCCGGCAGCACAGGTTCGAGCGCTATGTCGCTAGCGGTTTGAATAGGTGTCTTCCAAGTAACGGCAAAACTGTCTTCCGTTATCTGCTGAATCTGCAAAAGCGACGGAGCGAAGCGATGCGCCTGTGCATCGAAGGCGCTCAGTGCAGCAATTAATAGCAACCAAGCCCTCATTGGCGGTGCACCTCGTAGCGGGTCATCATGGCGCGGACAGCGGCGTCGAGCGCTTCCTGCTCTCGCTCGGTTTTCAGATCCCAACGAAGCTGATCCACAACCTCATCAAACTGTTGAGGTCGTTCCACCTCGAAGTTGTGGAGGTAAATGAGATGCCGGCCAAATACCGAAGCTACAGCACCGATCCAAGACGACGATGCCGCGCCTTGCTCTACTCGTGACCTTAAGGCGTCGGTAAATTCACTACCGAATTGCGAATGCACCTCGCCCCATCGTACTTGCATAAAGTCAAAACCAGACAGGAAGGCGGTGCCATATTTCAAGGCTGCTTGCGGCGACAATCCTTCAGAACGAATAAGCGCCAAGATCTCTGCCGCCTGATCACTCGAAACATTCCGTAAAAAAACATGACTGAAACTGACGCGGGCCGGCGCCACAAAATCACTTTGACGGCGACTATAAGCTTCACGTAAATCGCTCTCGGCAATAGTTTGCTGTGACACGCCGGCCGTCATAAGTTGTCTCATCACTTGCACTATTCGCCTTCGAATAACTTCATCGGTCAGATGTTGATTCAGGGCCATAGCACGCTCGACCAACTCAGCGTCCGTCGCGTCACTCGCTGGATCCAGAAAGCGCATGTTGCGAATCAAACGTTGCTCGACGGCGGGGTCACGCTCGTGAAGCCCTAACTTAAGCCCTTCCCTAAACAACAGCTCATCCTGCAGCTCCATGTCGATGAAACGCTCCATATCCTCGCGGGCTGGCGTTCTCCCCGTTAGCTGAGAAAAGCTCTTTGCCACCAAATCAAGTCGCGCCGTACTCGGGGGACCCAGAATAGGCATCGGATCGGGAAAGAGCCTGACAAGCGCGAGGTGCAAGAGGAAACCCAGCACCAAGAAGTGGGCCCAAACGGGGCCCGGTAGGAAACGTTTAGTAAAAAACACGGGCAGAGAATTAGTCATCGACCTGTGGAGCGCGCTTCTCGATGGTTGTCGAGTGGAATCAGGCCGTACCCGCTACGATCCGGTACGCGAACGCATCGTCTTGCTCTAATCTGCCTCGGCGAGAATCAAATCCGAGGCTTTCTCAGCGATCATCACCACAGGCGCATGCGTATTGCCGGAGACCAGGGTCGGCATGATAGAGCAATCCACAACCCGAAGACCGTGCACACCCCTCACCTTGAGCGTGGGATCAACCACGGCATCGCTACCCACCCCCATCTTGCAGGTGCCTGCCGGATGAAAGATCGTAACGCCGTTATCACGCGCAAACTCCAACAGTTCTTCATCTGATTGCGCCTTCGCGCCCGGTTTGTATTCATCCACGATGAACTTCTTTAGTGCGGGCTGTTCTGCGATATGTCGCGTCACC
>RGTL01000299.1 GCA_010025385.1 Gammaproteobacteria bacterium
TTGGACCCTACGCAAGTGCCGGGGCGGTGCGAGTGATGCTGGCGCAGCTTCAGAAGGTCGTTCCAGTCCGTCAGTGCGACAACAACACCTTCAAGAACCGAAGCCGCCCCTGTTTGCAGTACCAGATCAAGCGATGCTCTGCTCCCTGCGTCAGCGTTATCTCAAAAAGTGACTATGACGACGACGTTCGTCGACTGACTCAGATTTTGGAAGGCAAGGAAAGCGAGATTGCCGAGCAATTCGCGTCCGAGATGGATAAGGCCTCTGAACAGCTCGATTTTGAGACCGCTGCCGTCTTTCGGGATCGTGTCCTGGCGCTAAGGCGACTTCAGGAGCGTCAGTACATCTCAGATGGTCAACACAACGTAGACGTGGCGACGCTCCTGGATAAAGCTGGAACGCTGTTGTTTTCTGTCATGAAAATTCGGGGTGGTCACAATCTGGGCAGCCGCCATTTCTCAGAGAAAAATCCGCTTGGCCTATCGGTTGAAGAAGTCATGCAAAAGCTGCTGGTGCAGCACTACCAGTCGCAGTCGGTACCGAGCGAGCTTATCTTAAACATCGCGGTGAAAGATGCGGGTCTTCTTGAGGCAGGTTTGTCGGAGCTTGCCGGTCGGCGAATCAAGGTCAAGACGCGCGTGCGCGGGAATCGAACCCAGTGGCTGGAAATGGGGCTGCTGAATGCCAATGACTTTCTGCGTCGGCAGATTGCGGCTGATGCGGACCATCTTGAGCGGATGGATGATTTGGCACGACTTCTGGGTCGTGAGGAGCCAATCGAGCGTATCGAATGTTTTGACACCAGTCATAGTAGCGGTGAGCAGCCGGTAGCGTCGTGCGTGGTGTTTGATAGAAGCGGGGCGGTATCGTCTGAGTACCGGCGGTTTAACATTCGCAATGTTACGCCGGGTGATGATTTCGCAGCGATGGAGCAAGTCGTGAGTCGCCGGATGGCGAGAGTGGTAGACGGAGAGGGGATTCGCCCCGATATCCTGCTCATCGACGGCGGCAAGGGCCAGGTTAAAAAGGCGGATCAAGCACTTGCTGAATATCTGGCCAGCGATATCGTCGTTCTCGGGATTGCGAAAGGCCAGGGTCGAAAGTCAGGGCGCGAGAGCCTCTACCTACCCAATGACTCGCAGCCGCTTTTTCTCGATCCGAAGTCGCCCGCCCATCTGCTGTTGAGGCAGATTCGCGATGAGGCCCATCGTTTTGCGATTACCGGTCACCGGAAAAAGCGGGCCGCCTCCCGTAATCGTTCGCAAATTGAGGATATTCCAGGCATTGGCGCCAAAAAGCGTCAGGCGCTCCTCAGGTATTTTGGAGGTATCAAAATGCTCCAGCAGGCGTCGCTTGAGGACCTTGTAAAAGTAGAGGGAATCAGCGTAAATCTCGCGAGACGACTTGTGGAGCATTTTCGCCCAAACTGATCCATGCCCTGGACCATATCAAACATCCTTACCCTGACCCGCGTCGCGCTGATCCCAATCGTAGTCGCGGTTTATCTCGTGGGCGGGTCGGGCTATCTTACGGCCGGGCTTTTTCTTCTTGCCGGGATTACCGACTGGGCCGATGGGTATCTCGCCCGCAAGCGTAACGAGCTGTCGCCTTTTGGCGCCTTCCTTGATCCGGTCGCGGACAAGTTAATGGTCTGCGCGGTGCTGGTACTGCTGGTTGCGGATCGCGAGATCACGGAACCGTTGCTCAGTCCGATCCTTTTCATGATTACCGTCGCGATCATTATTGGTCGGGAAATTACCATCTCGGCGCTTCGGGAATGGATGGCCGAACTCGGTCAACGTGGGATCGTGGCTGTCGGGTGGATGGGTAAAGTCAAAACGACGCTGCAGTTTGTTTCAATAACGATCTTGCTCTTTGCTCAAGCGGGGATGCAACAACCTGCATTGATTGTCGGCGAGTTGCTGTTTTATGTAGCCGGCGGGCTTACCTTATGGTCCATGATTCGTTACCTGAAAGGGGCTTGGCCCGCCCTGACGGAGCGCTAGAACTTACTTGACAGGGTTTCGAACCCCGATAAAATTCACGGTCCTCCCGCGGGAATAGCTCAGTTGGTAGAGCACAACCTTGCCAAGGTTGGGG
>RGTL01000300.1 GCA_010025385.1 Gammaproteobacteria bacterium
CTGATCCCAAGACGACTTATTCGCCTTACCTGCAGGATACTTTTCCCAATCAGGTGTTCTTTGGTGATACCCACCTGCATACGGCATATTCCGCGGATGCCGGCTTCTTTCTTAACCGACTCACGCCAGACGATTCATTCGCATGGGCGAGAGGAGAGACGGTTACCTCGTCAACGGGTGTGCCCTCCAAGATTGTGCGTCCACTCGATTTCTTGGTGGTGAGCGATCATGCCGAGACCTTCGGCTTAGCGATCGCCATTCAGGAAAACCATCCGGCCCTGAGTAAAACGGAGTGGGGGCGAAAGTTACTGGAGCTGGCTAAGCCTGATACCCCCGAGGCATGGGCAAAAGTCTACGTTTATTGGGCTGAAGCTTTTATCGGCGAAGACGGTCCGCCGGAGATGGATCTTTCGTTTGTGAGCGACATGTGGAACAACGCGACCGCGTCGGCGGAGCGTTATAACAGCCCTGGACTTTTCACCGCATTTATTGGTTACGAGTGGACCTCGGGCCCCGCGGGTAACAACCTGCATCGGGTGGTGGTTTACCGCGGCGACAAACAAGAAGCTGACCAAGTCATTCCCTTCAGTGCACTTGAGAGCTCAGACCCGGAGCGACTCTGGGACTGGATGGAGGCCTATGAAGCGACCACGGGCGGCCGATTGTTGGCCATCCCGCACAACGGCAACTTGTCTAACGGACTCATGTTCGATGACGTGACCCTGACCACGGGTGAACCGCTGGATGAGGACTACGCAAAAAGGCGGCAGGCGTGGGAGCCGCTCTACGAGGTCACCCAGATGAAGGGTGATGGTGAGGCCCACCCGAGTTTGAGCCCTAATGATGAGTTCGCTGATTATTTCACTTGGGATGTGGGCAGTTTCGGTCCGCAATTAAAGACGCCGGACATGCTTCCGAAGGAGTATGCGCGCGAGACTTTTAAGCGGGGAATGCTTTATGAAAAGTCCCTGGGTACTAACCCCTTCAAGTTTGGCATGATCGGCTCTACTGACTCGCACACCTCGCTCTCCACGACCGACGAGGCCAACTTTTTTGGAAAGATTGCCGCGGTAGAGCCTACGGCCGACCCGATCCGCTTCAGTGAGATTATCACCGGGCGCCTCACTCCCGATGACCCTACCGACGACCAAACCCATGAGCAGGCTTTGGCCGCAGGTTTGGCGGGTGTTTGGGCCCGAGAAAATACGCGCGAAGCGCTGTGGGACGCAATGAAGCGCAAGGAAGTCTTTGCCACAACCGGGACTCGTATGCGCGTACGGGTGTTTGGCGGCTTTGACTATGTTGAGGACGACCTCTACCGAAGTGACTTTGCCCGCCACGGTTATGCCAATGGTGTCCCCATGGGTGGTGATCTCACCGCTGCCCCTGACGGCAAGACGCCATCGCTGCTCATCGCAGCATTGCGTGATCCCGATGGCGCTAATCTTGATCGCATTCAGGTGGTGAAGGGGTGGACTAATGCTGATGGTTCTGCGGGGGAACAGGTCTACGATGTGGCTTGGTCAGGAGATCGGCAGAAAGATGCAAACGGTAAAGTGCCGGCGGTAGGCAATACCGTCGATATTAAAACGGCGTCTTACTCCAACAGTATCGGTGCACCCATTCTTAGCGGCTACTGGAAGGATCCCGATTTTGACCCCGAGCAACGTGCCTTCTACTACGTGCGGGTGCTTGAGATCCCTACGCCGAACTGGACCACCTATGATCACGTCTATCTTGGCGTCGAGCTGTCCAAGAAAGCAGTGCCATACCAGCAGGAGCGGGCCTACACGTCTCCGATTTGGTATACGCCCTGAGCAAGCTCGAACGCTCGATCGCGGGCGACCGTAACGAAAAAAAGCCACCCGCAGGGTGGCTTTTTTCTTGGCGGAGCCGGCGAGAGTTTGAGCTTCGCAGTGCTTCGGCAATACCCATGCACCGGTCGTGATGATCGCCGAGAAAGCCTCGGACCTGATCCTCGCCGAGTCAGATTAGATTAAGCCGATGCGTTCGCGTACTGGATCGTAGCGGTTACGGCCTGATTCCACTCGGCCACCAATGCATCACGCGTTGCTTTGTTCATTGTCGGAAGCATGTTG
>RGTL01000004.1 GCA_010025385.1 Gammaproteobacteria bacterium
CACCGCCACGTGGGTGGGCAAGTCCATGTTCTGGGTCATGTGTCGACTCGGGCGCGGATCAAGGGTCTCTCATGCAGACAGTTAAGCTTAGACCTCCATGACTTCTGCTTCTTTTTCAGCCACCAAGGCGTCAATCTTAGCGACGAACCGGTCGGTCACTGCCTGCATTTTCGCTTCCGCACGCTTCTCGTCGTCTTCGCCAATTGCTTTTTCTTTAACCAATTCTCGAAGGTCCCCCAAGGCGTCTCGCCTGATGTTTCGCAGCGCGACCTTGCCGGTCTCTCCCTCCTGCCGAACGATCTTGGTCATTTCCTTGCGCCGCTCCTCAGTCAAAGGCGGCAGCGGTATTCGGATCACCTCACCAGCGGTCACCGGATTCAATCCCAGATCGGACTCCATGATCGCCTTCTCAATCAACGGAATCATGTTCTTTTCCCAAGCCTGAATCACAAGGGTTCGAGCGTCGCCCACGCTTACTGTGGCGGCCTGCGCAATGGGCACCTGTGAGCCGTAATAATTAACCGATATATGATCAAGTAATGTGGTACTGGCTCGGCCTGTGCGAATTCGGGCGAACTCTTGTGTCACGGCGTCCGTGCTCTTCGTCATTCGCGCTTCAGCATCGTCAAGAATATCTTCGATCATTGATGGTCCCCTTCATTCTCCAGAAGCGTTCCGATAGAAATATCGGACATGGCATTGGCCAAATTTTCCTCTATACCCAAATCGAGCACCCGCAGACGCAGACCATGATCTCGGCAAAGTGTCAGGGCCGTCATGTCCACAACAGCAAGCGATCGTGCGATCGCCTCATCAAAACTCAGGCGGTCATACCGCCTGGCTGAAGGGTTTTGCTCCGGGTCACTCTCAAAGACACCATTTACCCGGGTCGCCTTAATGACCGTATCCAGCCCAAGTTCGAGCGCTCGGAGGCAGGCGGTGGTATCGGTGGTGAAGAAAGGATTTCCTGTACCACCGACCAGGATAGGGACTCGACCCTCTGCAAGATCCGATTGCGCCTGAGCCGGCGAGAAGACCGGGATCACACCGTCCAGCGGTAAGGCCCCAAAGACCGGGGCACCAACTCCTTGGTCTCGCAGACAATCACTAAGCAGCAGGCCATTCATCATGGTCGCAAGCATACCGACTTGGTCCGCGGCTGGCCGGTTGGTTGTCCAGGAAAGCGTGCTCGCACCCCGGAAGAGATTGCCGCCGCCAACCACTACCGCAAAGACGCCTCCAACGGCACGAGCCTTGACTATCTCTGTGGCTATATATTGAAAGGCGCTGTCATCAACACCCTTTCCTTCGGGTCCGCCCAACGCCTCCCCTGAAAGCTTTATCAGACAGCTGCCCGCAGGCGAGCCGTGACCCGCCGGCATCGTTTATCCGGCCTTTGCTTGCGCCATCACCTCGGCGACAAAATCATCCGTGCGCTTTTCCAGTCCTTCACCCACCTCAAATCGAAGCATGGCGCTGATTGAAGCGCCCTGTTTGGAGAGCAACTCACCCACCGAGGTGTCGGGGTCTTTCACGAAAGGCTGGCCGAGCAGCGTGTTCTCTTTTAGAAATTTCTTGACGCGACCCTCAACCATCTTTTCGACGATTTCCGCACTTTTGCCGCTTTCGGCCGCTTGTGCACTGTAGATCTCTCGCTCGCGAGCGAGAACGTCGCCCGGCATATCGGCTTCACTGATACAGACGGGACGTGTCGCCGCCACATGCATAGCAATATCGCGACCCAGATCCCCGGACCCTGTCCCACAGATCAACACACCAATGCGTGAGCCATGGAGGTACCCGGCCACCTGCCCGGCTTCACCAGTTACCACCTCAAACCGTCGCACCGCAATGTTCTCACCGATTTTCGCGATAAGCGCCTGACGTGCCGCCTCAACCGCCTGCCCGCTAGACAGCATGACCCTGTTCAATGCGTCAACATCGGCCGGATCATGCTCCATAACAGCGTCGGCTAGATCCCGGGCAAATTGCTGGAATGACTCGTCTTTCGCGACAAAGTCAGTTTCGCAGTTCACCTCCAAAATCACGCCCCTAGAGGCTTTTGGGTTAATCGCCAACTCGACGACACCCTCCGCCGCTATCCGTCCAGCTTTCTTTTCCGCGCTGGCCGCGCCCTTTTTTCTGAGCAGATCAACGGCCGCATCGAGATCCCCGTCGGTCTCTCCTAAGGCCTTTTTGCAATCCATCATACCGGCTCCAGTTCTCTCCCGGAGCTCCTTCACTTGACTAGCAGTAATCACAATCTCTTCCTGTATTTCAGTTCCCGAAGGAGTTTGGTGCCTGCACCTAAGCGAGCGTTCCGCCAGGGGAGGCCTCGTCCGAGACGACCTCAGGGGTGGGTGACTCATTGGCGGGTTCTTCAGTAACCGCTGCCGACGGCTTTCCGACGGCGGCCAGCTCCTCGGTCACTTCCACATAATCATCAGCGTCGCCCTCAATAGTCTGCGCAGAGGCTGCGCGTGCTTGCAGGATGGCGTCGGAGGCCCCTCGAAGGTAGAGGCGAATGGCGCGAATCGCATCGTCATTTCCTGGAATCGGATAATCGATACCGTCCGGAGAGCTATTGGTGTCGCAAACACCCACGACCGGGATGCCCAACTTTTTGGCCTCGGATACCGCGATACGCTCATGATCGACATCGATTACGAATAGCGCATCGGGAAGTCCCTTCATATCGCGAATCCCGGAAAGACTGCGATCCAGCTTTGTGCGCTCACGCTCGAGCATAAGGGACTCTTTCTTGGTTAAACCGCGGTTCGCCCCGGACGCACCCATCTCATCAAGCTCGACCAGCCGGGCGATTGAGTTCTTCACCGTCTTAAAATTAGTCAGCATTCCGCCGAGCCACCGGTGGTCGACATAAGGGCTGTTGCAGCGGATGGCCTCCTCTCGAACCACCCGACCCGCCTGCCGCTTGGTCCCAACGAAAAGTATTTTCCCTCTTGCGGCGGCCACACTCCCCAGAAAATTGACTGCGTCGCGATACATCGGCAGCGTTTTCTCTAGGTTAATGATATGAATCTTGTTTCGGGCACCAAAGATGTAGGGACCCATCTTGGGCGACCAAAATCGGGTTTGATGGCCAAAATGCACGCCAGCTTCTAGCATCTGGCGCATAGATACGTCAGTCATGATTTACTCCTGTCGGGTTGTTGTTAAGCGCGGCCATGAACACCAACCGAACCATTAAGGTTCGGCACCCGGATGTCCGATGAAGGGACCGCGCCAGGATTTGAGGGCCCGGATTCTAACCCATAACCGACGGTTTCTCCAGTGGATTAGACCTCTGTGGAAAGCCCTGACGTCAAGGCAAGGCGCCGGTTTAACGTAAAATCGAACCGATAAACAGCCCGGTTTAAACATGGCCATTCAACTCAAGTCTGAAGAAGATCTGCAGAAAATGCGGATAGCTGGGAATCTGACTCGCTCAGTCCTCGATATGATCGGCACGCACGTACAGTCGGGCGTGACCACGGGCGAACTCGATCGACTCTGTCATGACTTCATCGTGAATGACTTGGATGCTATTCCAGCACCGCTCAATTACCGAGGTTTTCCAAAGTCGATCTGTACGAGCGTCAACCATGTGGTCTGCCACGGGATTCCTGGAGACAAAAAACTCAAGGCAGGCGACATCATTAATATCGACGTTACCGTTATCAAGGATGGTTTTCATGGTGACGCTAGCCGAATGTACACGGTTGGCGATCCGTCCATTCTTGCGAAGCGCCTAATCAACGTTACCAAAGAGTCGCTGCGGCGAGGCATTGCGGTTGTGCGACCAGGAGCCCGCCTAGGAGACATCGGCGCTGCGATACAGGAATATGCCGAATCCGAGGGATTTTCAATTGTGCGGGAATACTGCGGGCACGGCATCGGTCGGGGCTTTCATGAAGATCCTCAGATTCTTCATTACGGCACGAGAGGTCAAGGCCAGGAGATTCTTCCCGGGATGACCTTTACGATCGAACCGATGATCAACGCGGGGCGGGCCCAGACCCGCCTTCTTTCAGATGGTTGGACCGTGGTGACAAAAGACCATTCGCTAAGCGCCCAGTGGGAGCATACCCTTGCCGTCACGGACGACCGGGTAGAGATTCTCACGGGAGAGCTCCCCTAGTCGGCTGCCGCAAGCCAGCAGACTCGCCTCCCCATGGGTTCCTCACTCCTAGAGGTCTTGCCGTTCAGGGGCGACTGTACCGTTGCCGAGTGTAAGGCCGTTATAAAGCGGACCCGATCTCAGCTCGCAGATGCCCATCGCGGCGGCTTAGCACCTCAAAAGCTCTTGGCGATGCACTCTGATTTCATCGACTCATTGCTCACCCGCGTGTGGACACACTTCAGCCCGGAGGGGCACGGCGCCGAATTAGTAGCCGTAGGAGGATACGGTCGACAGGAGTTGCATCCGTTCTCCGATATCGATCTCCTGATTCTTCTCAGCAAGGCGAATAGCTCCTTTCAAACTTCGGTCGTTGAGCCCTTTATTCGCTTTCTTTGGGATATCGGTTTGGAAGTCGGTCATAGCACTCGGACCGTAAAGGAGTGCGTATTTCAGGCTCGCGATGACATCACCGTTGTGACGAACCTAATGGAATCAAGACTGGTCTACGGCCCGGGCGCCCTTCTGAGCGAGCTTCGACATCAGATCCGTCCCGCAAAAATATGGTCAGCACGAAAATTCTTCGAGGCCAAACGCGAAGAGCAGGTTGCGCGACATGCGCGATTTGGAGACACCGCCTACAACCTTGAACCCCAGATAAAGGAAGGCCCCGGCGGGTTACGGGACATTCAAACTATTCAATGGGTAGGCGCGCGCTATTTCAATAGTGCGAATCTCAACCAACTCGCGGACGAGAATTTTCTAACGGAGGATGAAGTCGCGACGCTACTTAAGGGTCGAGAGTTTCTGTGGCGGCTGAGGAACAGTCTGCACTTTCTTGCCGGCCGATGCGAGGATCGACTGTTATTCGATTATCAGCGCGACATTGCCGCTGAGTTCAACTACAAAGACACGGCTCAATTGGCTGTCGAGAAACTCATGAAGCGGTACTTTCGTACCGTCAAAGAATTGCGCTTGCTTAACGAGATTCTCCTCCAGCATCTTGAAGAGGCGATTCTGCATCCTGGCCGCAAACGCACCGAACGGATCAATAGGCGGTTTCGGACGGTGGATGGCATGATCGAGGTCAGCAATGAAAACACATTTGATCGTCAGCCGTTCGCGTTGATGGAGATATTTTTGCTGCTCACCCAGCATCCAGAGATACGCGGAATTCGAGGGAATACCGTTCGTTTGATTCGTAAGAACGTGCACCTGATAAACGTTGACTTTCGAAAGGACTTACGTTGTCGCGCGTTATTTATGGAGATCCTTAAAGCGCCGACGGGCCTAACTCATGTGCTGCGGAGGATGGATGCGTACGGGGTGCTGGCGGCTTACATCCCTGCGTTTGGAAGGGTTACCGGTCAAATGCAGCACGACCTTTTTCACGTCTACACGGTGGAGGCTCATCTACTTTTTGTGGTTCGGAATCTCCGCCGCCTGGATATCTCCAAACATGACGATGAACTGCCCGAATGCAGTGCGATCATGCAGCGTCTGTTCAAAAAGCATCGGTTGTATCTCGGCGCTTTGTTTCACGACATCGCGAAGGGTCGTGGTGGCGATCACTCCACGCTTGGGGAAAAAGACGCGATACGATTCTGCAAAAGACATGACCTGAGCGATTACGACGCTAATTTCGTTGCCTGGCTGGTACGCGCGCACCTGCTCATGTCCTGGTATGCGCAGCGGGAAGATATTTCTGATCCGGACGTCATCGAGCGATTTGCTGGCGAAGTAGGTGACCAAGAGCGACTCGATAACCTCTACCTCCTTACGGTAGCGGACATGCGAGCGACCAGTCCTAAGGTATGGAACGATTGGAAAGGTAAACTTCTCAGCGATCTATACCACCACACCTCGCGCGCGCTTCGGCGCGGCATTGGCGCGCCGATCGATGCGGACAAAAAGGTCCGCGACATCCAGATCGAAACCCGCGCCTTTTTGAGCGCTTCTCAGGCCGAAGCCATCGACCGGCTCTGGGCTCTATTTGATCCTGATTATTTTCTGCGCAACAGTGCAGACGCTCTGGCATGGCACGCCAGATTGCTTCTCGAACATTCAGCCGCCGAACTTCCCATCGTAGATGGCAAGTCGGATCAGGCGAGCGGGACCACCCAGTTTTTCATCTGCTGCCCTGACTCGGAGGAGCTCCTGAGCGATGTTACCGCCGGGTTCGACCAGCTCCGCCTGAATATTCTGGATGCGCGGGTGCATCGCCTCACTTCGAATCTTGTTATTCTTATTTTTGTCGTGATGGCCACTCAGGACGAGGCCACCCTGGTCTCCAGCCATCAGAAAACCGCTGAGCGCCTTCGGGGCCTCATCCTTAAACCGGCTGATCCCAAATTAGAACGACGCCACCCGATGGGGCGTGCCTTAAAGCATTTCCCGATCGAGACCACCGTGCGTTTCTCATCGATAACCCAATACCCGACCACCATAATGGAAGTGGTGGCTCAAGATAGACCTGGACTCCTGCTCGCGGTTGCAAAAGCACTGCTTTCTTGCAAAATACGACTCGTTACGGCAAAAGTAGCCACGTTCGGAGAAAAAGCAGAGGACATTTTCTATATCACCGATCGCGACGGACAGCCGATCAACGATCCTGATTTGCAATCTCGATTGGCAGATCAAATCAAAACCAGTTTGCCCTCCTTCCACGGGAGGGCATGAGTGCCTACCGGGTTCACGATGGACCCGCATGTCAGAGAAGCCAAATGACCGATCCTAAAGACATCATTGAAGCGGCGTTCGAACGCCGAGCAGAGCCTGACCTTCGGCAAACGAAGGACCTACATGAGGCCGTCGAAAGCACCCTATCTCAACTCGACGTGGGCGCCCTTCGAGTCGCGGAACCAACCGCGGACGGTTGGATTGTTAATGAGTGGGCCAAGAAAGCGGTACTGCTATCTTTTTTGCTCCAGGACAATCAAGTCATCGACGGCGGCGACACCCGTTACTTCGATAAAGTGGCGGGAAAATTTGACGGCATGGACGCGGCCGCATTTAGCGCAGGAGGATACCGAGTTGTGCCTCCGGCGATGGTGCGTCGCGGCGTATTTATCGGCCGCCGAGTCGTCTTAATGCCGAGCTATGTCAATATCGGAGCCTATGTCGACGAGGGTACGATGGTCGACACGTGGGCAACCGTTGGGTCGTGCGCCCAAATTGGGAAGAATGTACATCTGTCCGGCGGGGTCGGCATTGGTGGCGTTCTGGAGCCGCTTCAGGCATCTCCTACCATCATCGAGGATAACTGTTTCATCGGGGCCCGCAGTGAGGTCGTCGAGGGAGTGATCATTGAGCGCGACTCGGTGCTCTCTATGGGGGTATACATCGGACAAAGCACGCGTATTCTGGACCGAGCGACTGGCGAGATTACGTACGGTCGTGTTCCGGCGGGATCCGTTGTCGTGTCTGGCTCGATCCCTTCGCCCGATGGATCCCATAGCCTTTACTGCGCGGTCATTGTGAAACGGGTTGATGAAAAAACGCGAAGCAAAGTGGGCATAAACGAATTGCTTCGGGATATCTAGGAGCAGGATCAGGAAGCAGGATCGGCTCCCGCGGAACACAACCTGCCCAGGTTTACACTCTCAGCCTATCCTGAAGTTCGGTGATGTGACTCACGCCTACCAGCGCGGCACGCCCATGTACTGGTCCGGCCTTGTCATCTTGAAGGTCTCGACCTTTAGGGATATTGGACAGGGGAAGGAAAACCCGATTGAAGCCCAGCTTCTCGGCCTCCCTGATTCTCTCGTCCCCGCGCGCAACGGGCCTGATTTCACCCGTTAGACCGAGCTCTCCAAAGAAAGCGGTCCGCGAGGGAATAGGCGTGTCCATACCGCTCGATATCAGCGCGGCAGACACGGCAAGATCGGCTGCAGTCTCTGAGACACGAACACCGCCCGCTACGTTTATAAACACGTCCTGGTCCACAAACCCGAGGCGCGCATGGCGATGCAAAATAGCCAGAACCATCGCCAGCCGCACGCTGTCGTAACCCACACTCAAGCGCCTTGGGTTTCCCAAACTGCTTTGGTCGACGAGCGCCTGGACTTCTAGAAGGATCGGTCGTGATCCATCCTGGCTAACCAGCACAGAGCGACCCGGGCTGTCGTCATGAGAGCCTGAGAGGAACATCGCAGACGGGTTTTTCACTTCTTTGAGGCCGATTTCCGTCATCGCAAATACACCTACTTCGTTGACCGCCCCAAACCGATTCTTCCAGGCTCTGACCATTCGGTATCGACTGGTCGCATCCCCTTCAAAATACAGAACGGTATCCACCAGGTGCTCAAGGGTCTTTGGGCCGGCGAGACTCCCTTCTTTTGTTACGTGTCCGATAATGAGCACCGCGACCTGGTCACGTTTAGCCACTTCCGCAAGCATCTCTGCACACGCCCGCACCTGACCGACACCGCCGGGCGCGGCGTCGAGGCGCTCGGTGTGCATCGTTTGAATCGAGTCGACGACCACCAAGCGAGCCCCGGTTCTGTCTATGAGCGCAACCGCGTCCTCCAAATTTCCTGTGGCAAAAGCCTGCAGATCCTGAGCAGGAAGATTAAGTCGTTGATAGCGTAGGGCGAGTTGCTCAACGGACTCCTCGGCGCTCAGATACAGAGTGGGCATCATGTCAGACAACCGGGAGACCGCCTGGAGCGCGAGCGTACTTTTACCTATCCCGGGCTCACCACCAAGCAAAATCACAGAGCCAGGCACCAGTCCACCACCGAGCACGCGATCAAGCTCCTTAAGACCTGTAGATACTCTCGGACTCTGCTTGGTATCGACATCGGCCAGGCGGTGCGCCGCCGGACCTAAGGACGAGGACTTGCCCGTCTTTCGACTTGCCCGTACACGCTCCGAAAGGGTATTCCAACCTTCGCAATCGGGACACTGTCCCGCCCATTTCGCGCACACCGCTCCACAGGCCTCGCAAACGAAGACCGTGTTCTTTTGTGAGGATTTTTTATTCATGGCGAGAATACACGAGTCACTCGCGGACCCAGGCTTGTGAGAATCTGATGGGCCAGAGCACTATTTTTTTGGGCGACTTCCTCTACCGGCAGGCGTTCACCCCATACCTCTACCGGATCCCCCGGAAGGGCATCCGGTATCCCCGTGAGATCGATCATCATAGAGTCCATCGCGACGCGTCCTAAAATTCTCGCGCGCGCGTCGCGCACAACAACCTCTCCAGTTGAACGGGCTTTCCGCGGATAACCATCCGCATAGCCAAAGCAAACCAACCCAACACGCATCCGTTGCTCACAAACATAGGTGCTCCCATACCCGATCGTGTCGCCCGCTTCCATCCAGCGGATGCCGCCCAGTTGAGCGAAGACGTTTATCACCGGCTTGAGACCCACCGTCGATCCCGTTTCCCCGTTTCTTGGTGAGACACCATAAAGCATAAGTCCTGGCCGGACCCACTGGAGATGACTCTCCGGCTGACCCAGGATTGCGGCCGAGTTAGCGAGACTCAAATCAATCAACCGCGGCTTGTTGGATTGCAGGAAACGGTCCTGCTGCCGATTAGTCTGGGTCCGATCTGGGTCCTCCGACGCCGAGAAATGCCCCAGAACCGCCTCGACATGAACGTGTTCCTGCTGGCTGAGAAATTCGAGCGCGGCCTCTACTTCTTCGTTCGTCAAACCTAGCCGGCCCATCCCGACGTCATGCTCAACAACGACAGACACAGCCTGCCCCGGAATCGTCCGCAAACATGCAACTTGATGGTCAGAGGATAAAACCGGTGTCAGCCGCTCACGAACGCACTGGAGAAGTTCTTCCTGGTCGCGAAATCCGAGAAAAACCCATACCGGCTTTTCTAGTTCAACGGCCCGCACTCGGCTGGCCTCGGCGCAATGGGCAACAGCGAATGCATCCACATGCGGCGACAGCGCCCGCACCACCTCCTCCAGGCCGTGCCCATAGGCGTTGGCTTTCACCACGGCGCAAACCTTCGAATGAGGGGCCCGCTTTCGAACCACCCCTACGTTAAAGATCAGGGCGTCAACGTTAATCTCTGCCCAAGCCGAGCCCACGGCTAATAGCCCGGTGCCTCAAACGGCGGGGAGTAATTTTCGAATCGCGTGTATTCCCCCAGAAATGTCAGGCGCACCGTCCCGGTCGGCCCGTTTCGTTGCTTCGCAACAATGATTTCCGCGGTGCCCTTCTCGGGGCTGTCCTCGTTATAGACCTCGTCCCTGTAGATAAACAGAATGAGATCCGCATCCTGCTCAATGGCTCCCGACTCACGAAGGTCCGACATAATGGGGCGTTTATTGGGCCGCTGCTCTAAACCTCGGTTCAGCTGTGACAGCACAGCCACCGGCACGCGTGCTTCTTTTGCGATCACCTTTAACGCGCGCGTGATATTCGCCACCTCTACCGCTCGATTTTCACTGCTTTCTCCGGTCTGCATCAGCTGCAGGTAATCCACAATAACCAGCCCTAATTTTCCATGTTCACGGGTCAACCGCCGGACTCGACTGCGAAGTTCGGATGGCGTGAGGGCCGGGGTATCGTCAACAAAAATAGGGGCCTCGTCCAGCAAGCCCATCGCAGATGTCAACCGAGGCCAGTCGTCCTGGTTAAGCTGACCGGTTCTAACCCGATGGGCGTTAATCCGCCCCAATGAAGAAAGCATCCTCATGGCGAGCTGTTGCCCCGGCATTTCCATACTGAATACCGCTACGGGTAACTTTGAACCCACCGCGGCGTTCTCTGCCAGATTCATTGCGAGCGATGTTTTCCCCATGGAGGGTCGGCCTGCGATGACCACCAAGTCAGCGTCCTGAAGGCCTGAGGTCAAGCTATCAAGATCCTTAAATCCCGTGGATACGCCGGTAATGCCCGCTCCGGATTGATAAAGCTCCTCGATACGGTCGACCGCCAACGTGAGCAGTCCTTGGATGGATTGAAAGCCGCCCAGCGCCCGGCGGTCGTTGTCCGAAATACTGAAAACGGCGCGCTCTGCAAAATCAAGCAGCGCCTCGGTGTCCAATCCCTCGGGTTGGTAGGCTTTGTCAGAAATCTCTGCAGCCGCGTCCAATAGCGACCTCAACACCGAACGCTCGCGGACGATCTTTGCGTAAGCGACTACATTGGTGGTGCCTGGAGTACGGTTAGCTAACTCTCCGAGGTAGGCAAGCCCTCCCGCGGCCTCGAGCGTCCCTTGATTCTTTAGCCACTCAGACGCGGTGACGATATCGACCGGGTTCCCACTTTCTTGGAGCGCCTTTATCGCGCCGAATACCTCACGGTGCTGTCGCAGGTAAAAATCATCCGGCCGCACGATATCCGCGACCTCATCCCAGCGACGCGTATCCACCAGCAGGCCGCCAAGCACAGACTGCTCGGCTTCCGGTGCCTGAGGAGGTACTCGGCCAGGCTGAGGTACCGCTGAAATATTAGAGAAACGTTGCGACACGTTCTGGGACCCTTGTCTAAAAAATCAGGTAGAAGTCACCTATTGTAGACAAGGGGTCCACACTTTCACAGCGCAGCGTTGAGGAAGGAAAACCGTATGGGCCGTCTTGCCGAGCATGAGGCCGGCAGACGACCCATAGGGTGCGATCAGCCTTCCGGCGAATCGCCAGCTGCGTCGGTCGAGGAGTCCGAAGGCATCGCCGCATCCTCATTCTCCGGCTCCACAACCACTGTCAGCGTGACATGAATTTCCGGATGCAGGATGAGCGACACCGAGTGCTCCCCGAGTACCTTAAGCGGGCCATTTGGCATAGCCACCTCAGAGCGCTGTACCGCGATATCAGCGGCCTGGAGTATTTCGGCGATATCACCGGGACTAACCGATCCGAAAAGACGCCCCTCTTCTCCTGACAGACGCTTAACGGTGATTCGCTCCGGCAACAAGGCAGCCTTCGCCTGCGCCGCTTCGCGACGCTCCGAGTCCAGCTTGGCGAGTTCCCGTCGTCGCTCCTCCACCTTTTGCTTCGCCTCGGCACTTGCCGGAACGGCCTTGCCTTGAGGGATAAGAAAGTTCCTGCCGTAGCCGGGCTTTACGGAAACCAGATCGCCAAGTTCACCGAGATTCTGAATGCGTTCCAACAATATGAGTTCCATGATTCGATCCTCAGTGCTGGTCCGTGTAAGGGAGTAACGCCAGAAAACGCGCCCGCTTGATAGCGGTGGCAAGTTGACGTTGGTAACGAGCCTTCGTGCCGGTATTACGGCTGGGCATGATCTTCCCGGTCTCCGTGATATAGCCCTTGAGCGTTTCCAGATCCTTGTAATCGATCTCCTTGATGCCCAGTGCTGTGAATCGGCAGTACTTCCGTCGTTTGCTCACTCGGTTCATGCCTGCTTCTCCTTCAAATCTTCATCTTTGTCGTCAGCGTCGGATCCGTCGTCATTGTCGTCGTTGCTTGCGGTGACGGGCGCACGATCGTCGCCGTCATCGTCGTCCGAGTCCCCGGCTTCCGCCAGCAGGGAGGCTTCTGTGATCGCTTCCTCCCGTCGGATGATGAGGTTGCGCAAAACGGCATCACTAAACTTAAACATGCTTGCCATTTCGTCAATGGCAGGTTGATCACATTCCACATTCATCAGCACGTAGTGCGCCTTGTGGACCTTGTCGATGTTGTAAGCCAGGTGTCGACGACCCCAGTCCTCGAGGCGATGAATCTTTCCACCGCTGCCCTCAATCAATGTTTTGTACTTGTCGACCATCGCCGGGACCTGTTCACTCTGGTCCGGGTGTACGAGAAATACGACTTCATAATGTCGCATGGAGATCTCCTTATGGGTGATAGCTACCCGGACAATCCGGTGCAGCAAGGAGCAGGCGAAAACGCCGCAGGGCGCGAATTCTAACGGTTTTGAATACGGTTCGACAAGATTGCGATTCGATCTAGGCGTTTACCCTATGCGTTTGCCCTGTTCTTGATCAGCTCGTCCACCACCGCGGGCTCAGCAAGGGTTGACGTATCACCAAGACTGTCCAGTTCATTTGCGGCAATTTTCCTCAAAATTCGTCGCATGATCTTGCCCGAACGAGTCTTTGGTAAACCCGGCGCCCATTGGATTAGGTCGGGGCTGGCAATTGGCCCAATCTCGGAACGCACGAGCGCCACCAGCTCCTTTCGCAGAGCGTCGTCCGGTTGAATGCCGGCCATGGGTGTGACGTAGGCATATATTCCCTGGCCCTTGATATCATGGGGATAACCCACGACCGCCGCCTCAGCCACCTTCTCATGTAACACCAGCGCGCTTTCGACCTCGGCCGTGCCCATTCGATGCCCCGAAACGTTGATCACGTCATCCACCCGCCCCGTAATCCACCAATATCCGTCTTCATCACGTCGGGCACCATCGCCGGTCATATAAAACCCCGGGTAGGTTGAGAAGTAAGTCTGTATGAAACGCTCATGGTCACCGAAAACGGTTCTCATCTGCCCCGGCCAAGACTGCGTAATCACCAGATTGCCAGACGTGGCTCCCTCCAACTCCTTGCCATCCGCGTCAAGCAAAGCGGGGACAATCCCAAAAAACGGCCGTGTCGCAGAACCTGGCTTCAGATCCGTCGCCCCGGGTAATGGACTGATCAGAATACCTCCCGTTTCCGTTTGCCACCAGGTATCCACGATGGGGCACCGGGTGTCGCCGACCACGCGGTGATACCACTCCCATGCCTCAGGGTTGATGGGCTCACCTACCGTTCCCAACAGTCGAAGACTGGTTCGACGAGTGGAATGAACCGGGCCATCCCCCTGGCTCATCAACGCCCGGATCGCGGTGGGGGCTGTGTAGAAAATATTGACCTGATGCTTATCGACCACCTGCCAGAAACGCGAGGCGTCAGGATAAGTCGGGACACCCTCAAACATCAGTGTCGTCGCCCCATTAGCTAATGGTCCATAAAGGATGTAGCTATGGCCGGTAATCCAGCCCACATCTGCCGTACACCAATAAATATCCCCGGCGTGGTAATCGAATATGTAGTGATGCGTCATGGCGGCGTACAGCTGATACCCACCCGTCGTATGCAGCACACCTTTCGGCTTACCGGTCGATCCCGAGGTGTACAGAATGAAGAGCGGGTCTTCCGCGTCAAGGGGCTCAGCCTCGCAATCGGGAGAAGCCGCAGCAATCGCGTCGTGATACCACACATCCCGAGAGCCACCGGATGGAACCTCGTTGCCGGTCCGGCGCACCACGATGGTGGTATGCACATCGGGGCAGCCTGCCAATGCCTTCTCCACGTTTGCCTTTAGAGGGACAGCCTTCCCCCCGCGCGGACCCTCATCCGCCGTAATCACGACCCTGCAGTCTGAGTCAAGAATACGATCGCGAAGCGCCTCAGGAGAAAACCCACCGAACACTACCGAGTGCACCGCCCCGATTCGCGCGCAACTCAGCATAGCCACCGCGGCCTCTGGAATCATGGGCATATAAATCGATACCCGATCACCTTTTCGAACGCCACGATCCTTAAGGACGTTTGCAAACCGGCAGACTTCGTCGTGAAGCTCACGATAGGTAATCTTTCGATCAACGGACGGGTCGTCGCTCTCCCAAATGATGGCCACCTGATCACCGCGCTCGCGGAGATGACGATCAATACAGTTATAGGCGACGTTAAGGGTCGCGCCCTCGAACCAACGGATATCCCCCGTGTGGTAGTTGCAGCGACTCACGGTCTCCCAGGGGGTAAACCAGGTCACAAATCGCTCTGCCTGCTTTGCCCAGAAACCATCAGGATCATTAATCGATTCGCGATACATGCGGTCATACTCAGCCGCGTCGATATGCGCTCGGTTTGCAAATTCCGGGATTACCTGGTGGATGACGGTCTCGCTCATCGTGAACTCCTTCGAAGTGATCTCTTCATAGACTACCAGTTCTGTATTCTAAGCATTCGATACGTTTGTCAATCTTCAGTGATGGCAGAAAGGTCTGCATCCAGAATATCGCCGCGATCCCAGAGGTGGCGCTCCCCAAGCAAGGTTAGCCATTTTTTGTGCTCTTCTGTCTCGCTTGCGGAGGCGAAAATCACGGGGAAGTCGCCAGCCGCCGTCCCGCTCTCGGTCGAGGCCACGCTGGTGGGTCCAGGCGAACGGGACTGACTCTCAAGACCAAGGCTAGTTTGACCACCGGTCATTGACAGGTACACGTCAGCCAGAATTTCTGCGTCTAGAAGCGCGCCGTGCAGTTGTCGACCGCTGTTGTCCACTCCGTATCGACGGCATAACGCATCGAGGCTGTTGCGCTGTCCGGGATGCATCTCACGCGCCAAAGCGAGCGAATCCGTCACTCGGCAAAAATCCTCGATCCGTCTCGAATCGCCCAATCTGTCGAGCTCTTGATTGAGAAACTCCACATCAAATGCCGCATTGTGGATGACAAGTTCATGGCCAGAGATAAACGCGATAAACGGTTCGACGATGTCCTTGAAAAGCGGCTTATCTTCCAGGAATTCTGACGAAATACCGTGCACCTCCTGAGCCCCGGCATCAATCTCGCGCTCGGGATTAAGGTAGGAGTGAAAGTTCTCGTTGGTATGACGCCGATTACGCAGGCGAACACACCCGAGTTCAATAATCCGGTGACCAGCCTTTGCGTCCAGCCCGGTCGTCTCCGTATCCAAGACAATCAAATCCATCACGCTACCCCTTCGTGTTTTGCGCTATCCGATCATTTGATCGATAGCCCTATTTGCCAGGGCATCGGCCCGCTCATTCTGCGGATGACCGCTATGACCTTTTACCCAATGCCACTGTACCTCCCGATCCCGCGAGAGCGCGTCCAGTTGAAGCCATAAATCCTTGTTCTTCACCGGCTGTTTACTCGCGGTACGCCATCCATTTGCCTTCCAGTTCGAAACCCAGCTTTGAATCCCGTTTTTAACGTACTGCGAGTCGGTATGCACCGAGACAGCCGTGCCGGGATTCACTTGCCGCAAGCCCTCAATCGCCGCCATAAGCTCCATCCGATTATTGGTGGTCAGGGCCTCGCTACCGCTGATCTCATGGGCGGCGTCGCCATCAAGCATGACCACCCCCCAGCCTCCTGGACCCGGGTTCCCGCGGCAAGCCCCATCCGTAAACATTTCAATCATGACGGCGAACGGACGACAGGGGCCAGTCCGCCGCCCGCCCTCGAGGAAGTGGATGACCATCTCGCCGTAACGGGCTGGCGAGCCGCGGGACGCCTGGGCAGTTCGCGAACGGTTGTCTGGCGTCCGACCAGCATGGCCTTTTTTGCAACCAAAAGGTAGCACCCCGCTAGCAACGGCCACCAGCGGTCACCGGCGTATTCCATGAATCGAGTCTTGTCGAGCAGCTTTTGATGGCTGATGGGTGGTCGGTAAAAACGCATTTGTGCCCCTTTCAACTCAAGGCCAAGCAACTTCATCCAATCCTGTATGCGCCCCGCGGATAGAAAGTGGGGCGCGCCTTGCTCTCGCCCCAGCATTCGCCGAATCGACCATCCGCCGTAGGGATTGAACCCACAGATCAACAAGTGTCCCTCCGGTGCAAGCACCTGACAGGCTTCCCTCACGACCCTGTGCGGCCCGCTCGACCAATCCAGAACAAAAGGCAGGATAAGCAGATCTACCGAATGGCGCCCAAAGGGCAGTGACTCAGCCGTACCAATACGAATCGACGGAGCCGAGTGCTGGATGTCGCTTTCCTCAAGCAATAGATATTGCTGTTCGGCCCTCTCAAGAAAAAAGCCTCCTCGCAGGCCTACTTGAACGCCGACTTTGAAATAGCGCTGGGGCACGAGGTTTGCAACCGCCTGAGTGATGGTCAGGGATAGCTCTTGACCGAGAGCTCCAGACCCAAAACTTTCCCACCGGCCCTGCTGGCCCGGCTCTGGCGCCGCGTTACGGTGAAGGTATGACGGGCTTGGGCTCATGTTTTAGCCTACGACAAACGTACGGGAACGTTTAGGGTAACGATGATCCGGCTAAAGGTCGAGCGAAAAAACCATAGCATCCTCTTGATGGGGCGGTCCGTAGTAGGCCTTGCGCCTGTGCAGTAAAGAGAAGCCGCGACTGCGATACAGTTTTTGCGCACGGTGATTACTGGGTCGGACCTCAAGAAACATTCGACCCACATCCTCCTGCCTCGCCAGTTCGATGGCAAAGTCCAGAATCCTTCCTCCCAAGCCACTTCTCTGCCACTCCGGCTGAACGGCAATATTCAAAAGATGGGCTTCCCGCGCCGCACATGAAAGAACAAGATAGGCATTGACGTTAACCTGTCGGTAGACCCAGCATTGGTACCCCGCCTGAAGGCAGTCGCGAAAAATCGCCTGACTCCACGGAGACAGTGAGACCTGCGCCTCGATAAGCGCGACCCGTGGTACGTCGTCAAGCATCATAGGCTCAGGACGCAGGCTGGGCGCTAGGTCGACGACGTGCATTCCTGCTGGTAGGTAACCCTCGCTTGCTTCAGATCGACCCAGGCGCTTCGCTTTTCCGCTGGCGAGCGCAGGAGATAGGCGGGGTGATAGGTCGCTACGATTGGCGTGCCCTCTTTGCCGAACCGATGAACCCTCCCCCGAAGCTGTCCTAGCGAGTCTCTTGAGCCAAGAAGCGCCTGAGCCGCAAAGCGACCAAGGGCCAGGATCATACGGGGTTTCACGAGATGGATCTGTTTTGTCAGGTAAGGCAAACAGTGCTCGACTTCGGCGCCTTGGGGATCCCGATTATCCGGCGGTCTGCACTTCAATACGTTGGCAACATACACAGCGTTGCGCTGCAGACCCAACGCCACCAACATCTCCGTCAGCAACGCCCCGGCCCTTCCCACAAAGGGGACGCCCTGTCGATCTTCTTCTGCGCCGGGAGCCTCTCCAATGACCATCCACTCCGCGGGCACGGGCCCCAGCCCGAACACGGTCTGCTGGCGCGACGCGTGGAGGCCACAAAGCTCGCATGCCGCTACTCGACCACGAAGGGTCTCTAGGGTTCCATCCGTTTGGCTGGCGGCGTGCGAACCAGCAGCGACGGACGGGTGAGCGGCTGGGCTGTTCCTGCTAGCGTCGACCCACCGCGTGATACCCATTTCACGCAGGTAGTTGGCTCGAGCGCCCATAGGACTGTCCTAGACCGCGACGCCGCTCTGCGGATTTACCCGATGGCGGCCCGCGTGAAGCTTGTTGAGACCATTCACGTACGCTTTGACAGACGCCACCACGATGTCGGTATCCGCCCCTTGGCCGTTGACGATACGGCTATTTTCTTCGAGCCGAACGCTCACCTCTCCTTGCGAATCCGAGCCAGCGGTGATCGCATTGACCGAGTACAAAAGCAGCGACCGGGATCCTGGTACCAGCTTATCGACGGCTTTGAACGCCGCGTCAACAAGACCATCCCCAGAGGACTGACAGGAGTGGTTCTCACCGGAAATCTCCAATACCAAGTCCGCAACCGGCACCGTGCCGGTTTGCGCAACGGTCTTCAGGCTTACCAATTTCAGGGCATCGGCGTTACTATCCGTCGCACTCTCCCCTACGAGCACCTGAAGGTCATCGTCGAATATTTCATGCTTTTTATCCGCTAACTCCTTGAAGCGGGCAAAAGCCTGGTTAAGCTCAGCGTCACTCTCGAAGACGATCCCCAAGGCGAGCATCCTCTCTTTGAATGCGTTGCGGCCGGAATGTTTGCCCAGAACAATCTGATTGGCGCTCCATCCGACATCCTCTGCTCGCATTATTTCGTAGGTCTCCCGCTGCTTTAAAACGCCGTCCTGATGAATGCCCGCCTCGTGGGCAAACGCGTTTGCTCCCACGATCGCCTTGTTCGGTTGCACCGGAAATCCCGTGATACTAGAGACCAATCGACTGGCCGGAAGAATATGCGTCGTGTCAATTCGCGTATCGCATGAGAAAACGTCCTGGCGTGTCCTGACGGCCATTACGATTTCCTCCAAAGAGGCATTTCCAGCCCGCTCGCCTAATCCGTTGATGGTGCACTCTACCTGTCGCGCTCCCGCCTGGACCGCTGCTAATGAATTTGCGACAGCGACACCCAGATCGTTGTGACAATGAACCGAGAACACGGCCTGATCCGAATTGGGAATTCGCTCGATCAATCGCTCGAACAAGGCGCCGAATTGATTCGGCATGGTGTAGCCAACGGTATCCGGCACATTCACGGTCCGTGCTCCGGCTCGGATCACCGCTTCGAAGACACGACAGAGGAAGTCTTCATCGGAACGCCCGGCATCCTCGGCGGAGAATTCGACATCATCCACGAGGTTTCTTGCCTGCCTGACGGCCTCTACGGCCTTCTCTAACACGTCCTCAGGCTCCATCCGCAATTTCGCCTTCATGTGGATGGGTGATGTGGCGATAAAGGTGTGGATCCGAGGCGCGTTCGCCCCCCTCACCGCCTCACCCGCTCTTGCCACATCGCCAGGGTTCGCTCGGGCCAGTCCACATATTCGGCTGTCCTTAATCTCAGCCGCAACCATCTGCACGGCCTCGAAATCGCCCTCACTGGCCGCAGGGAACCCAGCCTCAATGATGTCGACCCGCAGTTTCTCGAGGTGTCTGGCGATTCGGATCTTTTCAGCAGCGGTCATGGACGCGCCGGGGCTTTGCTCCCCGTCGCGCAAGGTGGTATCGAAAATAAAAAGCTGGTCCTTCATTTCACCTGCTCCAAAAACGGTATGTTAATCAGCGCTCCGACACCTAATGGATCGGATGCGGCACGAGTTTGAGGATGTGTTTTAGTAAGAATGCGCCGGCAGGCGCAGCAGAACCAGCAGACCAAGAGGCAGTCGTCCGTAGTGGCCTCGTCCTGAGGTGTCGAGCAACGATGAAGGTCTGGCGAAGATCACGACCCCAGTATAACGCTGAGACGCCCCAGTGTTAACCTCAAATAGCCCGCCTAAGGGTGCTTATTCGGCTCGAATCAGGGCCTATTGTCAGTCCGAAGGCTCCGACACCCGATCCCCGAATTTGGCGTCATTGAGGGTATCTGGAGAGTCCGCAGCCGGCTTAAACGGAGAAACACCCTGGCGGCGCAGCAGAATCCAGTTCACGGGTCCCGATAAGGCAAAGGCAAGGAAGGCCGTCATCAATACAACCGGCGGATCGAAAGAGATCAGCACGAAGGCCATGACCACACCGAGTATAAAAACGAACGGGACCCGGTGTTTGAGGTCAAAATCCTTGAAACTGCGGTATGGGACCGAACTGACCATGGCGAATGACAAAAGCACCATCACGGTAACAGCCAAACCCTGATAAACGCCTCCTGACAGGCCATACGCATGGGCAGTCCAGATGCCTGCCGCGAGCAACACAGCGGCGGCCGGACATGGCAGGCCCTGAAAATAACGCTTACTTAAAGAGGCCTGCGTGTTGAATCGGGCCAAGCGCAAGGCGGTAGTTGCGACATAAAGGAACGCCACTAACCATCCGCTTTTTCCGATAGCGCCCAAGCCCCACTCGAACATAATCAACGCGGGCGCCAGACCGAATGAGATGAGATCGACCAGCGAATCGTACTCCTTTCCGAAATCACTGGCGGTATTGGTTAAGCGCGCCACACGACCGTCAAGAGTATCCAAGATCGCTGCAACAATAATCGCGATTGACGCGTTCTCGAAGTTTCCGATGGTCGCCTGAATAATCGAATAGAACGCCGCGAACAGACTCGCGGTCGTAAAAAGATTGGGAAGAATATAGACCCCTCTTGGCGGTTTATCGCCAGCGTCTGAGCCGCCGATCTGGCTGAGCTTGGCCATCCTATATATCCTCGGTCCGAAGCCGCGCGATAATATCACTGCCGGATAGAACCCACTTTCCCAGTTTGGCTGTGACGGTGGCATCAGGCGGCAGGAATACATCGACCCGGGAACCGAAGCGAATAAAGCCATAACGCTGACCCGCCGAAACCTCCTCACCGGGCTCGACGTACGTAAGGATCCTGCGGGCGACCCATCCCGCTACCTGCATACAGGTGATGTGAATCCCCTCAGGAGTCATCACCCCAATGGCACACCTTTCATTCTCCGTGGATGCCTTGTCGAGGGCTGCGTTAAAAAATCGGCCTCGAACGTGCTGCTTATGCGTTATCCGACCCGCCACAGGGATCCGATTGGAGTGCACCGAGAAGATGTTCATGAAAATACTGATGCGCATCGCTGGCTGCCCTGTGATTGGGTCCTCAGCCGACTGAATGCTGACTACTTTGCCGTGCGCAGGCGAGACCACCAAGCCCGATCCGGCCGGGATGCTTCGCGGCGGATCTCGAAAGAACTGCAAGATCAGCGCAGCGATAATCCAAAACGGAAGGGCCCACCAAAAGCCAACTTGCCAGTGAACGAATGACGCCATCGCGAGGGCAAGGCCTATACGGCCCCACCCTTCGCGGGCGATCAGTGGCGTAGCGGCTGCGGTCAGGTTCATAATCGGACCCAGACCTCAATACTTCAAGTCAATTCTTTTCTTTATCAACAAGTTTGCCCTTTTGAATCCAGGGCATCATGGCGCGCAGGCGCTCGCCCACGGCCTCGATATCGTGCTCGCGGCCTGCTTGACGGAGCGATTGGAATTTCGCGCCGCCCGAGCGACTCTCCTCCATCCACTCGCGAGCAAACTCCCCGGATTGAATTTCGCCCAGAATTTTCTTCATTTCGGCTTTTACGGCCGGCGTAATTACTCGCGGTCCTCGTGTCACATCACCGTATTCCGCCGTGTTCGAAATCGAATAGCGCATATTCGCGATGCCGCCTTCATAAATCAGGTCAACGATGAGCTTGGTTTCATGGAGGCACTCGAAATAGGCCATCTCCGGAGCGTAGCCCGCCTCGACCAAGGTCTCAAACCCCGCCTGAATAAGCGAGGTTAGACCTCCACACAAGACGGACTGCTCGCCGAAAAGATCGGTCTCGGTCTCTTCCTTATACGTCGTTTCAATAATTCCCGCTCTGCCTCCCCCAACCGCGCTGGCGTAGGAGAGCGCGATATCGCGTGCCGCTCCGCTGGCGTCCTGCGACACCGCGATGAGACAAGGAACGCCGCCTCCTTCGGTATAGGTGGATCGCACCAAATGCCCCGGGCCTTTAGGCGCAATCATGATCACGTCGTTGTTGGCGTTAGGTGTTATGAACCCAAAATGAACATTAAACCCGTGGGCAAAAGCCAACGCTGCTCCGGGTTTAAGATGGTCCGCCACCTCAGAGGCATACAGATCCGCAGCCAGTTCGTCCGGCACGAGCATCATAACCACATCGGCAGACGCTACTGCATTGGCCACCGTATCGACTCGAAGCCCTGCATTGACCGCCTTCGGGCGAGAGCTTGAATCTTCTCGCAGTCCGACCACCACGTCGACGCCGCTGTCACGCAGATTGTTCGCATGGGCGTGACCTTGAGATCCATAACCAATAATGGCCACCGTTTTTGCTGCAATAATTCCAAGGTCTGCGTCTTGGTCGTAATACACTTTCATTTAAGATTTCCTTTAGATAACAGATTCGGCCCTTTGACCGGGCGTTTACCGGGAGCCTTTAAAGCCTCAAGGCCCGCTCGCCACGGGCAATGCCTGATACACCCGAGCGAACGACCTCTAAGACGCTTGACGACGGGATCGTTTCCAGAAACGCGTTCAACTTATCGCCGGGTCCGGTCAGCTCAATCGTATAGGTTTCGCCGTCCACGTCGATGATCCGGCCACGGAAGATATCGACAAGGCGCTTGACCTCCTCGCGATCCGTGCCTTGGGCGACCACCTTCAACAGGAGCAGCTCCCGCTCAATATGCCGCCCTTCGGTCAAATCCAGCAACCGAACGACGTCGATCAACTTATTAAGCTGTTTGGTAATCTGCTCGATAATCTGCTCCGAGCCGTGCGTGACAATCGTCATTCGAGATAAAGAATCGTCGTCCGTTGGCGCCACCGTCAAAGACTCAATGTTGTAGCCGCGCGCCGAGAACAGACCTGCAATTCGCGAAAGCGCGCCAGGCTCGTTCTCAACCAATAAGGAGAGGATCCTTCTCATGGCGTTCTACGCGAGTTCTCTTTCTGCAGGTGCGGTTCCGTCATTGGCTGGCTTGAGGACCATCTCGTTGTGGCCGGCGCCAGCGGCAATCATCGGGTAGACGTTTTCAGTCTGGTCCGTCAGAAAATCGAGGAACACCAGTCTGTCCTTCTGAGCAAACGCTTCGCGTAAGGCGCCTTCAACATCACCCGGCTTATCAACCCGAAGCCCGGTGTGACCGAAACTCGTTGCCAGGTCGACAAAGTCCGGAAGCGAATCCATGTACGAGTGGGAATAGCGACGGTCATAGAAGAACTCCTGCCACTGACGAACCATTCCCATATACCGATTATTTAGGTTCACCACCTTAATCGGCAGGTCATACTGCTTGCAGGTTGACAACTCCTGGATACACATCATGATGCTCGCCTCGCCGGTCACGCAGGCGACCGCCGACTCCGGATGGGCAAGTTGCACACCAATCGCGGCAGGCAGCCCAAATCCCATGGTACCGAGGCCTCCCGAATTGATCCACCGCCTGGGTTTATTAAACCCGTAATACTGGGCGGCCCACATCTGGTGCTGCCCTACATCCGACGTGACGTAGGCGTCTCCCAGTGTCACTTCATGAAGCTTTTGAACCACATACTGGGGCTTGATGACCTCGTCGCTAAGATCGTAGGCCAAAGATTCCCGGCCTCGCCATGATTCGATCATCTTCCACCAGGCATCAAGGTCGTCGCGTCGTGGCAGGCTGCCGCTGGAGGCGATGGCTACCAGTAACTGATCGAGCACCTCGCCCGCGTCTCCTACGATAGGAACCTCGACTCGTACGTTTTTCCCGATCGATGCGGGATCAATATCCACATGGATAATCTTGGCTTTAGGTGAAAACTTGGCGAGATCACCCGTCACGCGATCGTCGAAGCGGGCGCCAACAGAAAGCATGACATCGCACTCGTACATGGCCATGTTGGCCTCATAGGTACCGTGCATCCCAAGCATGCCGAGAAACAAAGGATGGTCAGATGGGAGTCCGCCCAAACCCATGAGCGTGTTGGTGCACGGATACCCCAGCTTGTCGACTAACGCCGTTAGCTGTCTTGCCGCATTGGCTAGGACGACGCCGCCGCCGGTATAAATAATCGGTCGGCGGGCATTCAGAAGGAGGTCTGCCGCACGATTAATCTGCTTCGAGTGTCCTTTGGTCACCGGCGCATACGATCGTATGCGGACCTCCTTTGGATAGGTGTATTCGACTCGCTGTGCGGTAATGTCCTTCGGTATATCCACGACGACCGGTCCCGGCCTTCCCGAATTAGCGATATAAAACGCGCGCTTGATAGTCTCTGCCAGATCCTTGACATCACGCACCAGGAAATTATGTTTCACGCATGGACGTGTGATTCCGACGGTGTCTACCTCTTGGAACGCATCGTCCCCAATCAAGTGGGTAGGTACCTGCCCTGACAGCACGACCATAGGGATAGAGTCCATATAGGCCGTAGCGATCCCCGTGATTGTATTGGTGACACCTGGGCCCGACGTTACCAAAACCACGCCCGTCTTTCCGGTCGCCCGCGCGTAGCCGTCTGCCGCGTGCGTGGCGCCCTGTTCATGGCGGACCAGGATATGCCGAACGTCCTCTTGGCTATAAAAGGCGTCGTAAATATGCAGCGCGGCGCCTCCGGGGTAGCCGAAGACGAGTTCCACACCCTCATCTTTAAGACTTTGAACGACGATTTGAGCGCCGGTCAGCTCCATTAGCAAACCTCAAGATATTTAAAGTGAGAAAAGTATCGGGGAAACAGCGCGATACCAGCAGGCCAAGTATAAACAGTTACTGTCCTGGGTGTAAATTCAACGGACCCGCCATTCCGTACTGCCGTCGGGCCGATCCATTAACTCGACTCCCATTTGCTCGAGTTGATCACGAATCTCATCAGCGCGGGCAAAGTCTCTACTTTCCCGTGCCTGACGGCGCTCCGCAAGAAGGTTCTCAATCTCTGAGGCGCTTAGTATGCCGTCGACGCCAGATCGTGAACCGCTTCCGATACCGAGGAAGCGCTCGGGGTCCTGGTAAAGGATGCCCAAAACGTCTGCCAGCCGCTTCAGCGCACATCCGAGCTCATCTACGAGAGCGGTATCACGCGCCTCTGATGCTTTGTTGATCTCGCGGGCCAGTTCGAACAGCACCGCTATGGCAGACGGGGTATTGAAGTCATCGTCCAGCGCCTGTTGGAAGGCCGCCTCATAAGACCGGACTTCCGCGGACAATGCGCTGGCCGGTTTCGCCGGCGCTAACCGCAGGGCCGCGTACAGCCGGTCCAACCCGGCTCTAGCTTGGCCAAGGATCCCATCAGAGAAATTCAACGGGCTGCGGTAATGACTCAGGAGAATAAGAAATCGAATCACTTCACCAGCCCGGTTAGGGTCAGGATCATCCGCAAGCAGATTGCGAATCGTCAGAAAATTGCCCAGAGATTTGGACATCTTTTCTTCATCGATCTGAACAAAACCGTTATGCATCCAGGTATTGACGAACCGCTTTCCCGTGGCCCCTTCGCTTTGGGCGATCTCATTCTCGTGATGGGGAAAGCGCAGGTCCATCCCTCCCCCGTGGATATCGAAATGATCCCCCAAGCATTGGGTAGACATGGCTGAGCACTCGATATGCCATCCCGGTCGCCCATCTCCCCACGGCGACGGCCAACTGGGCTCGTTTGCTTTTGCTGTCTTCCACAATACAAAGTCCAGAGGGTCATCTTTCCCCTCATCTTTCTCAACACGAGCACCTGTGAGGAGTTCATCCAATGATCGTCCAGAAAGAGCACCATAGCCGGGAAATTTCCGGACTCGAAAATAGACATCACCGTTAGACCCTTGGTAGGCGAGGCCTTTGTCCTGCAAGACCCTGACCATGTCGATGATTGATTGGATATGTCCCGTCGCCCGAGGTTCCTCATCCGGAGGCATGACGTTGAGCGCCGCTTCGTCCTCATGCATGGCATCAATGAATCGGCTCGTAACGGCATCAATCGGCTCTGATAGCTCGTTGGCACGGACAATAATCTTGTCGTCGATATCCGTTATATTGCGGACGTATCGCACCTCAAGACCCCGACTTCGAAGCACCCGGACGACCATATCGAATACCACGAGCACCCTGGCGTGACCTAAATGACAGAAGTCGTACACGGTCATCCCGCATACGTACATGCCGACCCTGCCCGTCGCGCGGGGTTGGAACGGCTCCTTCTTTCTTGAAAGACTGTTATAGATGCTAAGCGTCATGGGTTTTAAAATCAGAACGACGGGGGGCGAATGTTACTCAAAGGACGGACAGACGCCAAATCCTAACCAGAGGAAGCAGGCAAGCTAACCTAACGACCCTGATGATCTATCTTATCTCTGACCTTCATCTTACTGACTCCGATGCGACTCTGAACCACCGCTTCGAGGCCTTTATTGAGCGACTCAGGCCTAACGATGACCTCTACATTCTGGGCGATCTTTTCGAATACTGGCTAGGTGACGATGCCGTGGCGTTTCTGGGGCACGGGACCACGCGGCAGCGACTGGCGAATCTCTCTGCGAATGGAGTAGGCCTTTATTTTTTGTCCGGCAATCGCGACTTTCTGGTCGGCGCCAGCTTTCTGGCTGAGTGCGGGATGAAAAAGCTCGATCCCGAGCATATCCTGAAAGTAGGGAAACATCGCCTACTGCTAATGCACGGAGACAGTCTCTGCACAGACGATATCGCTCACCAAAGGTTCCGTGCAATGGTGCTGGACCCCGTCTGGCAGGATATGTTTCTGAGCAAAACTATTGACGAGCGCGATGCGATGGCCCGAATGGCCCGCTATAGAAGTAACGACGGCAAGACAACCAAAAGCGCAGAGATCATGGACGTCACGGCTGCGGCCGTGAACGATGTCATGGAACAGCACGGCGTCACGCTGCTCATCCACGGTCATACTCATCGCCCTGCTGTCCATCAGCTGAAGGGCTCTGGTGCTATCCGACATCGCGTCGTCCTCGGCGATTGGGACACGGCAGAGAGCATCATCACCTTAACCGAGGAAAAGCTGACCCTGCGCTTTCACGGACAGGATCACACGCTAGCGCTTTAGTGGTATACGCTGATTTCTGCGAAATCCAGTGATTCGGACCCCTGCCGCTTTGTGTCATCACTTCGATCACCAGCATTCTGGGAGAGAAACTCCTCCGTCACATCCCCCGTCACATATCGGCCATCAAAACAGGAGGCGTCCACGGTGTGGATGCGAGGATTACCCTCCCTCACGGCCTCAATCAGGTCGTCAAGCTGCTGAAAGATCAATCGGTCTGCGCCAATAAATTCAGCAATTTCCGCTTCTGACCGGCCGCTCGCCACGAGTTCGGATGGAGCGGGCATATCAATTCCGTACACATTGGCATATCGGACCGGTGGCGCCGCCGAGGCAAAGTAGACCTTTTTGGCGCCGGCTTCGCGGGCCATCTGAATAATTTGGCGGGAGGTGGTCCCCCGGACGATCGAATCGTCAACCAACAGGACATTCTTCCCCCGGAACTCAAGATCAATTGCATTGAGTTTTTGGCGAACCGACTTACGTCGTTCGGCCTGGCCGGGCATGATGAAGGTGCGGCCGATATATCGGTTTTTTATAAACCCTTCCCGGTACTTTAGCCCCAATAATGTGGCTAACTCGAGCGCCGATGTCCGGCTTGTGTCGGGGATAGGTATCACAACATCGATATCGTGATCCGGCCACTGGCGCATAATCAGTTCACCCAATTTCTCGCCCATGCGAAGACGACTTTTATATACCGCGACCTGATCCATGATGGAGTCTGGTCGCGCTAAGTAGACATACTCAAAAAGACAAGGCGCCAATTGCGTACGGGGCGCACATACCCGCCTTTCGATTTCACCCTCTGTCGAGATAAACACAGCTTCACCTGGCGCTACATCTCCAAGCAATTGGAAATTGAGCAGATCCATCGCAACGCTCTCGGAGGCCACCATGACCGACTGCTTGCCAGCGTCCTGACGAAGACCAACAACCAGCGGTCGGATACCGCAAGGGTCACGAAAAGCCACCAGCCCGTATCCCACAATCATCGCCACCACCGCATAGGCGCCGTTACACCGCTGATGCAGACGACTCACTGCATCGAACACGTCGTCGCTTTGTAAAGAGCCCCGCTTAGAGCCCACCGAGACCATCAGCTCATGGGCAAACACGTTCAGAAGTACCTCCGAGTCTGAGCCCGTGTTGAGCTGTCTGAGGTCGGATTGGAAGAGTTCATGGCTCAATTCCCGGGCGTTGACCAGATTGCCGTTGTGAGCAAGCGCGACACCAAAAGGGGAATTTACGAAGAAGGGCTGCGCCTCTGAACGGTTCTCACCGCCAGCCGTAGGGTATCGAGCATGTCCGATCCCCATGTTGCCTTTAAGTTGGACCATGTGCCTCTCTGCAAACACATCCCGAACCAGTCCGCTGTCTTTACGAAGATGCACGCGTGAGCCGTCACAGGTCATGATGCCCGCCGCGTCCTGGCCCCTGTGCTGGACCACCGTCAGCGCATCATAGATTTCCTGATTTACCGGGCCATGACCAACGATTCCGACAACTCCGCACATTAACCTGCCTCCTGAGTTATCAATCTACCGCGCTACCGAACTACCAAGATCCGCCGCACTCGAGCCTTTAATCCAACGGCGCCGGCACAATTGAGCCCTGAGTCTCAATCACCGTTGATTCGACACTCTCAATCAACGATCCGCCTACTTGAGCGACCAGGCTATCTACCAGGGGAGTCGACCGCGCAGTCAGCCACGACGCATTGTACCAAGGCTGCTCGATCAAGGGCGTTAACCGGAGAATTACTAAAGTCGCGATTAAGATAGCAAGTCCGCGCCCTGTCCCGAACACCGCTCCGAGCAATCGGTCTGTCCCCGTTAGCCCGGAGCGTTTAAAAAGGCGCGAAAGCAGGTTGCCTGCCAGGCTTAAAATCAGCAGCGATGCGACAAAGACGCCGATTGATCCCAGGGGCGAGGACAAGGTCGGATTTCCGATAAAGCTGTCCAACCACTCAGAGGCCGGCGCACTGTACCGATAGGCGATCCAGAACGCCAGTCCCCACGCCACGAGGGATAGCATCTCCTTGATGAAGCCTCGCACGATACCGATCACAATGGACGCCAACAAAACGAATCCAAGGATGAGGTCAACTACCGCAACCCCACCCAAAGCCGAAAGATTCATCTCCGCGTCGACCTACGACTTTCTGTCTATGAGCAGAACAAGCGCTCGCTCGCCGGTAACAAGCACTGCCTTCCCGCTCTCACGGTCTGCTTCTTCTTTGCTGTCAAACGGGCCCAGGACGATCCGCCAAGCAGGGTTGTCTTCAAAGGTCATCGACTCGCGGTCAGAGCGAATGCCGTTTTCCTGAAGTCGTTGCTGTTGCGTAACGGCGTTTGCCATATTTTTGAACACCCCGAGCTGGACAATCCACCCTGCTTTCCCGGCCTCAACCGCCTCCGATAAGGGGTTGCCCGACACCTCTGCTTCTGTCGCACTCAATGTTGGGACAACATCTGAAGGGGCATTCTCGCCGCCAGCCGATGGGACCGCTGCCTCCTGAACCGACTCTGATGCCGGCGAATTTATAACGACTCCCGTCCGGGGAAGGCTAAGGTCTGAGACGAACTCACTTTTTGGTTGGAGCGCCGGCGAGACGGCGGGCCTTCCCTTCATGGGGCCATTTGCACCGCCAAGTAACCAGGGGATAACCACCACGGCAATCACGACAAGCACCGCCGCTCCGGTCAAACGGTGCTTAAGATTTACCGGGGATTGGGCGCTTGAGTCCATCTATGATGTGACCCCCGTTCGAAGAGATTCCAGTATATCACCCACTAAATAAAATGAACCGAAGGCGACGACCCGATCGCCTGGCTTACTGTTTGAGATCACCTCAGAGAACACCTCCCACGGTTTCACACCGGCTGAGTGCCGCACAACACAGCCGCGTGGCATCCGAGCCTCGAGCGCTGCTATCGATAGAGCGCGATCGTCCTCGAGAGAGCACAGACTCCACTCGTCCACGACACCTTGCAGCAATTCGACACAGGCTTCAACATCCTTATCGGCCAGCATGGCAAATACGGCGCGCGTCACTCCCGTGACCGGCTCCACGGTCAACTCATCACGCAAACCGGCTACGGCGTGCGGGTTGTGGGCTACGTCAAGCCAAATCGGTATCGCGCCGTCGATTCGTTCCCGGCGTCCGGGAAGCGCTGCCGAGAAGATCGCGTTCACATGTTTTTGTTTTACGACCAACCGGTCCGACAGGTGATAAAGACATGCAAGCGCACCGCTGAGATTGGCGGCTCGCACGGCGCTACAGCTTCCCAGGATCCAGGATTGAGGCAAGTCTGTCCCTTTCTTCAAGGCCCAATCATCCGCCCGCGGAGTCGAGGGCGCCCAACTCCAGCCCGAGCCCGGCTCGCTTTTCAGTGTGTAGTCTTCCCCGCTGATAAGCGCATCACACCTCAACTGCTTTAGCCTCTCTTTGACTGATTTTGGTGGATTTGGATCAGCCACAACTGCTTTCGATTGGTAACGAAAGATACCGGCTTTTTCCGCCCCGATGCGTTCGCGAGTGGTTCCGAGCCAGGCCTGATGATCGAGCTCCACCGAGGTGATGACCGCCAAATCGGCGCTCATCAGATTCACAGCGTCGAGTCGTCCACCCATGCCGACCTCGAGTATTGCCACTTGGATATTCGAGTCCGCCATCAGCTTGAACGCGGCCAGGGTGCCGAACTCAAAATAAGTCAGGGGAATCTCTTGTCGGGCCATATCAACAGCGGAAAAAGCGCGACAGAGCGCTGCCGCCTTGACGTCCTCATCATTTAGCCGCACCCGCTCGGTGTAACTGACGAGATGTGGGGAGGTATAGCACCCGACAGAATACCCTGCCGAGCGATACACCGTTTCCAGCAGCCTGACGGTGGTCCCTTTTCCATTGGTTCCACCTACGACAATGACCGTACTCGGCCTCGGAAGCCGCATCCGGTGTAATACACGCCGAGGCCGGTCGAGGCTTAAATCGATGGAGCGAAAATGAATGGATTGAATGTACGTCGTCCACTCGTCCAGGCTTGACCCGGTGTTCGGCCGCATCGAAAAGCGATCAGCGGGAGGGCGAAAATCAAGCAGTCTCGTCGGGGAAGACGAGATCAATGTCTGCCCGAATGACAGGCTCAAATCCCAAAGTTCCAACGGCTTGGGCGATCGTTTCCCGAAGTTCGTTTCGCTTAACCACTCCATCGATTGCCCCGTGCTCAAGTAGAAACTCCGACTGCTGAAACCCCTCCGGCAATTTTTCACGCACGGTCTGCTCAATCACCCGAGGGCCGGCGAAGCCGATGAGCGCGTGGGGTTCGGCAAAAATTAGATCGCCCAACATAGCCAAACTCGCTGACACGCCTCCCATGGTTGGGTCCGTTAACACCGAGATATAAGGAAGACCCTCCTCCGAGAGTTGGTTTAATGCCGAGGTTGTCTTCGCCATCTGCATCAGCGAGAAAAGACCCTCCTGCATCCGGGCACCGCCACTCGCCGAAAAAC
>RGTL01000031.1 GCA_010025385.1 Gammaproteobacteria bacterium
AGAGCCGCCGTCTCGAGGCGCTGCCAACTCTTTTCCATGGTGTCGCTAATAAGAAGTATCTTTTGGCCGTCAGATGCGGTGATGTTTAGTACACCTTGTTCGACAAGGCTTTGCGCCAGTTTTTGATCTCGGGCCTCTCGAAACGCTTCTATGCTGAGATCAAGCGTGGCTGAGTATTTCTCGCGCCACTCCATGAAATCCTGAAAATCGGCCATCTGCTGAAATTTTTGAAATTCAGCATACTGGTCGCGCTCGGCTTGAGATGCGTCTCGGGCGGCGGCCGAGAACTGCTCGCTGCCGGGTGTAGCTGTCGGTGCTGTGAGATCGGGCGGAATCTCTAGCTGGGTCGTTCGATCCCAGGCAGGTTTGCTCGTTTTTACCTCTTGAGTAGAACCGCAACCCACCAGCGACAAGAGGCTCCCAATAAAGAGCAGACGGATGATCAGCGCGCTGGGGTTCATAAGAGGTGAGTGTCCTAGCATGACGACGGGCGTTTTTGAGGGCCCTCATTATAATGGGATTGATTTTGGAGGAGTGTTTTTCGGAGAGCGGGTAGGGGCCTTAAATGATCATTAACGACTCAAGATTGAGGATGAGCGGGCTTTTACTGGCGGGTGGACGTGCGCGGCGCATGGGCGGCGAAGATAAAGGGTTGATGACCCTGGACAACAAGCCGCTTGTGCAATGGGGTCTTGATCGATTAGGTCCTCAAGTCGACGAGATGCTCATTAGTGCAAATCGGAATCACGATCAGTACCAAGCGCTCGGTGTAAAGGTTATTTCGGACAGCGTCGATGGTTTTGCTGGCCCGCTGGCTGGCTTTTTGACAGGTCTTGCCCACGCCTCGCAAGACTGGATGGTGACGGCTCCCTGTGACTCGCCGTTGATCGAAGAAAACTATGTAGCCCGAATGGGGTCATTGATCACGAGTGACTCCATTGATGTGACGGTAGCTCACGACGGGCTCCGACTACAGCCGGTGTTTATGCTCCTTCATAGGCGCGTGCATGACAGTCTTAGGCGCTTTCTTGATTGTGGGGAACGCAAGATTGACAAATGGCTTGAAGAGGTGAGCTGGGCAGCCGTTGATTTTTCGGACAGCCCCAATATGTTCCTGAATGCGAATACGCACGAGGATCTGGAGAGTCTTCAGCGCCTGGTACGAGCGTCTTGAGCGATTGAGAGCGAATGATGAGTTCCGATGGCCGTGATGGCTCGGATAGAATATTCAGTCTTCACTTCTGTCAGTCCTGAGCGCATGAAGAGAGTATGAAAATGGATTTCCTTAGAGATGCCGAACAACTGCGCGAGATCAGCTTGTTTGCGCGACTCGATGATTCGAGGTTGAAGCTCCTTGCCTTCGCGAGCGAGGAAGTCACCTTCAATGATGGCGATATCGTGTTCACGATAAATTCAGCATCCGACAGCGCCTACGTCATCATGTCTGGCGAGCTATCCGTCTATGCCAACGCGCAGGGAGATGGAGAGCCGATCGCTATGCTTGGGTTGAATGATGTGGTGGGTGAGATGGGCGTGATTCGCAATCAGCCCAGATCGGCTACGCTCAAAGCACATGGATCGACGCGATGCCTTCGAATTTTAGCCGATGATTTCCTTAATCTGTTAAAGGATAACCCGGACGTTGCCCTTGGCGTGCTTCGGCAAATGGCGGACCGCCTGGCTCTGGCGATTGAAACGGTCGAGTCCTTGCGGCGCGAGCAATCGCGATAGCGCTTCTGGGTTGTAGCGTGGACGGGGCGCGATTCGACCGATTGTGGCGACAGGCAGGAGGCGGGTCTGAATCACAAAATGTATTTAGCGAGCTGTACGTGCTGTACACCGGCCCTGATCGTCACTACCACAGTCTCGAGCATATAGCGCGTTGTCTCGCCCACTATGATCGGGCAACGCCAGAGCTTGGCGTTCATCCGGCGGTTGAGATGGCCATCTGGTGCCACGATGTGGTCTATGACACCGGCGCCTCGGATAATGAGGCAAGAAGCGTCGAGTGGTTTTCGTCACGAGGGAAGGGGTTCCTAAGCTCAGCGTATTTAGAAGAGGTGAGCGAGATCATTCTGGCCACGCGACATACCGCCGCGCCGAACAATCGCAACGCGCAGTTCATGGTCGACGTTGATTTGGCCGGCTTAGGCCAGCAGTGGGACGCGTTTTTTGCAGATACGCAAAACCTTTTTAAAGAGGCGGGCTCAAAAAATAAGGCAACCTTTTACCTCTCCCAGTGTGCCTTTCTACAGAATCTCGCAAACCGGCCCTTTATATTTTCAACGCCGCATTTTCGTTCGGCTTATGAGCAGACAGCGCGCGATAATATCGCCCGGTTGGTTCAAGAGGTGTCGTCGCCCAGTTACGGGTCTAACGGCTTGACTGTCTGACAGACGACAAGATATCTCGAGCTTTATTTATGTTTGAAAAAATACTAATTGCGAACCGTGGGGAGATTGCCTGTCGAGTCATTCGCACCGCTAAGCGTTTAGGCGTTAGTACGGTCGCTGTGTATTCGGAGGCGGATCGAGAGGCGCTGCATGTGGCGATGGCGGACGAGTCGGTACTGATTGGGCCTGCCCCCTCAAGCGAGAGTTACCTGGTCGTTGATCGGATCATCGATGCGTGTCGACAAACCGGGGCGCAAGCGGTCCATCCGGGCTACGGTTTCCTGTCGGAGAACCCTGCCTTGTTTGCCGGTCTTGAGTCTGAAGGAATCGTATTTATTGGACCTTCGAAAAAAGCAATCGAAGTGATGGGCGACAAGATCGCATCAAAGGCGCTTGCAGAAGCGTCAGGGGTATCCACCGTCCCCGGCTTCAATCACGTCATTCCGGATGCTGACGAGGCTATCCGATGCGCTCGCAAGATCGGCTACCCGGTCATGCTTAAAGCCAGCGCAGGGGGAGGCGGCAAGGGTATGCGCATTGCACACTCTGACGAGGAATGCCGGGAAGGGTTTGAGCGCGCGTCCAGTGAGGCGCGGTCGAGTTTTGCTGATGATCGGATTTTTATCGAAAAATTTATCAGTCAGCCAAGACATATCGAAATTCAGGTCCTTGCGGATCAGCATGGCCATGTCATCCATCTAAACGAGCGCGAGTGTTCGATTCAACGACGACACCAGAAAGTCGTGGAAGAGGCGCCATCGCCCTTTGTTGATGATGCGTTGCGCCAGGCGATGGGCGCGCAAGCGATTGACCTTGCCCGCGCCGTAAACTACGTGTCGGCGGGCACGGTTGAATTCATTGTGGATGCCGAGCGTAAGTTTTATTTTCTGGAGATGAATACCCGGCTTCAGGTGGAACATCCGGTAACCGAAAAGATTACAGGTATCGACCTCGTGGAGTGGATGCTGCGTATCGCGGCTGGGGAGAAACTGACGCTGTCTCAGCACGATGTCGGAATATCGGGCTGGTCAATGGAAACCCGCATTTATGCGGAGGATCCACTCCGAGGATTTATGCCATCTTCCGGTCGGGTCACGCGCTTTCGTCCGCCGGAGGCATCCGAGACAGTTCGCATCGACACGGGCCTCTTCGAAGGCGCAGAAGTGAGCCTCCATTACGACCCCATGGTCGCCAAGTTAATCTCGCATGGTCCCGATCGCGATCAGGCGGCCGATACGATGCGCCGGGCGCTGGATCAGTTCGAGATCCGCGGAATTCAGGCGAACACCGCTTTTCTCACGGCGTTGATTGAGAGCCCGCGCTTTCGGGCGGGCGAGACGACCACGGCCTTTATCGAAGAAGAGTTTGGGCAGGGGTTTACTGGTGAGGCGCTCGACGCCTCGGTGTTAGACGGTGCATTGGCAGTGGTCAGCCTGGTTCATGAGCTTCGACACAGAGATCGCCAGCCGATGGCATTTGAGCCTGAACGCGCTCCCTCGCCAGCGAAGATTTGTCGAATCGCGCGGACCGCCGACCAAACCTTTGAAATCGCATTGCAAGAGGAAGCCTCAGGATGGTCCGTGTTGATTGGATCGCGCGTCCATCGCTTCAAGGTTCTGGGAAATCCCTATGGTTCCGTAGTGGATTTTGAATTCGATGGTCATTCTGGCAGTGCTCAAATACGCCGGTCGAGAAATGCCTACGAAGTGATCCATGGTGGGTCTCGCTTCACCGTCGCGATGTTCGAGCCGCATGTGGCACAACTCGCTTCCATCATGCCGAAGAAAATCCAGCCTGATCGCTCCCATCTCGTTCTTTCGCCCATGCCCGGTCTTTTAGTATCCCTTAGCGTGAATGCGGGTGATACCGTTAAGGCAGGCGATGAAGTGGCTGTCGTCGAGGCCATGAAAATGGAAAATATTCTTCGCGCAAACCGTGACGGTCGGGTGGCGGTGATCCATGCCAAGGTGGGCGCTGCGTTGAACGTGGATCAGTGCATTGTTGAGCTCGATCAGGAGCCCGGCGAGTGAGCGTAGGCGAAGCGCTGGCGCAGGCGATTGAAAAAAAAGATAGACGGGCGCTGGCGCAGGCGATCACGTTGGTGGAGTCGGCCCAGCCTGCTCATCGGGCGGATGCCGACGCGTTGATGGCTCATCTCAAATCTCCGCCAGAGACCGCGTTTCGTATCGGTATCACCGGCCCACCCGGTGCCGGCAAGTCGACGCTGATCGAAGCAATGGGACAGCGGCTCATTGGCGAGGGCCATCGTCTGGCGGTATTGACGATCGACCCCAGTTCGCGAATCAGCGGCGGCTCGATATTGGGCGATAAAACCAGAATGCCAACGCTTTCTGCTGACCCCAAAGCGTTTGTTCGACCCTCTCCTTCATCCGGGATTGAGGGCGGCGTCAGCAGGCATACACAAGAAGCCATCTTGTTGTGTGAAGCCTGTGGATTCGATCGTGTGCTGGTCGAAACCGTGGGTGTTGGCCAGTCAGAACTCCGCGTGGCCCAGATGACCGATGTTTTCGTGCTGCTTCTCGCGCCCTCGGCCGGCGATGAGCTTCAGGGTATCAAGCGCGGCGTAATGGAACTGGCGGACGTCATTCTGATCAATAAGTCCGACGGTGACTTAAGAGCGGCCGCGCAGCGGGCGGCGGCGGAGTGTCTTGCCTCCACGGGGCTGATGAAGACACAAACCCCGGATTGGACGGTCCCGGTACTCAATATCTCCGCGCTTGAAGGAGATGGCATCGCCCAGGCGTTGTCTGAGTTGGAGCGCTTTCACCAGCATTTGAAGGACAGAGGGTTAATTGATCTGCGTCGCCGGCATCAGGCAAGCGAGGCGTTGACGACCTCGATTCAGGAGGCTCTTTATGATGCCGCAACGGGCGATCCGAATCTGAATCGGGAGCTTGATCGAGTTCGAAAACTCGTACTATCGGGAAATCTAACGCCACGACTGGCGGCGGCCCGTTTCGTCGATCAGTTCACTGCAAGAATAGGGAAGAGTAATGATAGGACGACTTAATCATATAGCGATTGTGGTACCGGACCTCGCTGCCGCGAGCAGACTGTACCGGGATACGCTTGGGGCCAACGTTTCTGAACCTCTGGCCTTGGCGGATCAGGGCGTGACGACGGTTTTTGTGGATCTTGGGAATACGCGAGTCGAGCTTCTGCACCCCTTGGGCGATGCGTCCCCGATTGCCCGTTTTTTAGAGCGCCATCCCTCCGGAGGGATGCATCATGTGTGTTATGAGGTTTCAGACATTCTCAAAGCCCGGGATCAATTAAAAGCGGAAGGCGCTCGCGTGCTGGGATCAGGCGAGCCGACTATTGGCGCGCATGGCAATCCGGTTTTGTTTTTGCATCCGGCTGATTTTTGCGGCACTCTGGTAGAGCTCGAGCAGGTCTAACGACCGCCCCCAAATCCCTAACGGCACCTTCTGCCGCCTCATTAAACCTGTGGATTGTTACCACCCTCTTATTGCGACTGCGCTTCGGGCTCTTTATTTTCGGCCGGGATATCCCGTGGGCAAGGCACGACGTCTCTCGGCCGTTGAAACACTGTTTGGATCTAAGCGGATTTGCGTTAGAACCCGTGCTGGATTCCTTTTTGCCTGCGACCAGCGTGATTGGCTCCAGCGCAATTTGTTGTGTAACCGCGTTCACGAGGTAGAAGTCAGCGATCTCTTGGCGAGGCAGTTGTCGCCATCGGATGTTTTTTTTGATGTTGGCGCTAATGCGGGCTACTTCACGTGTCTGGCTCTGTCTGTGGGCGTACAGCGAGTGGTGGCTTTTGAACCCGATCCGCTCACCTGCAAGACCTTTTGGGCACAGATACGGCTGAACGGGTGGGATGCCAGGGCTTGCGAGCTGGTCGAGGGTGGTCTATCCGAGCAGGCGGGTCAGCTCGATCTTATTCGCGGCAGCGACTCCGGCGAGAGCGGCTTTGGGGATTGGCCCCACCGATTACCCGTGGGGCAAATTGCGGTGAACGTCATGACGCTTGATGATTATTGTGCGTCGAAGGACGTTCGGCCAACGGTAATGAAGGTTGATGTTGAGGGATGGGAGCTTAAGGTGTTCAAAGGCGCAATGAAGACGTTGTCGGACCGACGTCTGCGGCTCATTACATTTGAGGCAGAGGTGGATCGACAGGCGCAGATGACCGACCGGCGACTCTTTGATCTCTTAAGGTCTTTAGGGTTTGGGATCGAACACATTCCACGACCGTCGGGATCACTGAAACCGACGGAGAATTTCTGCGCCAGGCGTTAGGCCTATGTGGTGGACGAGCTATTGCGGGCTCGTGAGAAACTGACGGATTGCGCTTACGGCCTGCTCGGGCTGCTCGGCGTGCAGCCAATGCCCCGCGCCCGCTACTCCCTGAAATTCGGCCGATGGAAAATACGCTTTCGCCTTTTCGATTCCTTCATTTTTTACATAATCAGAATTCAGACCGTAGAGAAAGAGGGCAGGGCCATCAAAACGACTGGGCAAGGCCGGAAAGCCAGTGAGGGTATCCATTTGTCGCTGGATTACCGGCAGGTTGATTCGCCATCGTAGGCCATCTGCCTCAGCGCGTAGATTCTGTAACAGGAATTGCCGCAGGGCCAGATCAGCCACCTCCCGCTGCAAAAGTCTATCAGCGTCTTTTCGGGATTGAACCCTGTCCAAAGGAATCTGCAACATTGCTTCTACAAGGCCGGAGTGCGAGTGAGGGTAGTTGACGGGCGCAATATCGACCACAACGATCGAATCGACGATGCCGGAGTCTGTCAGCGCCAGCGTCATGCCGACTTTCCCGCCCATGCTGTGTCCAATTAATGCAGACTTTTCTATCCCCTGTGACGTCATCCACTCACAGATCAGCGCCGCCATGGAGGGATAGCTCATGTCCTCAATCCACGGCGACTGACCATGGTTAGGAAGGTCCAGCAGAAAAACCTGCCAATGAGTCGCTAAGGTCTGAGCAATCCCTCGCCAGTTAACCCCCGACCCGAAGAGGCCATGCAGGATAACGATTGGGGGTCCCGAGCCGATCGTGGTGAATGCGAGAGAGGACGTCATTGGTCGCTTGCGGGATCGGCGCTAGCGTTTTTTCGGGATGTAAAGATCCGTGATGGTTCCCTCAAACGCTTCTGCCGCCAGCCCGATGGTCTCGCCGAGGGTGGGATGGGGATGGATCGTCAGCCCGATGTCAGCCGCGGCACAGTTCATTTCAATCGCTAGCGCGATTTCGCCAATCAGATCGCCAGCATTGGTCCCCACAATCCCGCCGCCGATGATCTGATCGGTTTCTGGGTCAAAGAGCAACTTGGTGAAGCCCTCGCTTCGGGTCAGGGCAAGCGCCCGACCGCTGGCAGCCCATGGGAATACGCCTTTTTCGTAGCGGCGATTCTGTGCCTTGGCCTCGGTTTCCGTGAGGCCGACCCACGCGACTTCCGGGTCAGTGTAGGCGACGGACGGAATGACCCGCGCATCAAATGCGGCTTTCTGGCCGGCTGCGACTTCCGCGGCGACCTTGGCTTCGTGCGTCGCCTTGTGCGCGAGCATCGGTTGGCCAACGATATCCCCGATAGCGAAGATATGACTCTGGTTCGTCCGCATCTGCCGATCCACCGCGATGAAACCGCGCTCATCCACATGAACGCCGGCCTTTTCGGCATCAATTTGTCGCCCGTTGGGCGAACGGCCAACGGCAATCAGGACCAGATCGAAAGTGCTCTCAGCGGGAGCGTTGTCGCCGGCAAAGCGAACGATTAGCTCGCGTTCATTGGCATCAATCTGCTCCACTCGGGTCTTCGTGTAAATGGCCTCGCATTGTTGCGTAAGACGTTTAACGAGCGGTTTGACGAGATCAGGGTCCGTGCCGGGCATCAGCTGATCGGCCATCTCCACAATGCTGACCGAGCTGCCAAGCGCGTGGTAAACCGTCGCCATCTCAAGACCAATGATGCCGCCGCCGACGACCAGCATACGATGCGGGATAGCGGTAAGCGCGAGCGCGCCGGTGGAATCGACAATACGCGAATCCGCTGGGACGCCGGGCAACTTTACGGGTTGAGAGCCGGCGGCGATGATAGCTTGGCGAAAATGCACAGACTGTCGACCGGTATCACTTAACACGTGGATCTCGTTTGCTCCGTTGAAGTGTCCGCGGCCTTGAAAGACGGTTACACCGCGTTTCTTGGCAAGACCGGCAAGTCCGGAGGTCAGCTGATTCACCACGGAGGATTTCCAGTCTCGAAGCTTTTCGATATCTAGCGCGGGCTCCCCAAAATCAATACCATGAGCTTTCATCTCACGGGTTTCCTCAATGACTCGGGCAGCATGTAGGAGTGCTTTAGAGGGGATGCAGCCCACATTCAAGCAGACGCCGCCGAGCGTGGTGTACCGTTCGATCAAAGCGACCCGTAAGCCGAGGTCAGCCGCCCGAAACGCAGCGGTATAGCCCCCGGGCCCGGAGCCCAATACGGCGAGATCGAACGCCGCGCTGTCCGCTGCAGGAACAGAGGTCGAGCTAGCTTGCACTGTGGTGGCGGCGTTGGAATTGTCTTCGCCGGAGTTCGATATTTCAGCCGCTTTAGGCTCGGACGACGCGCGAAGGGTAACGGTGGCCACGGCGTCGCCTTTTGAGACTTTGACCCCTTGCGTCACCAGTACGTCGGCGACGGTACCGGTCACGGGCGAGGGAATGTCCATTGTGGCTTTGTCGCTCTCGAGCGTAATCAACGGCGTCTCGACATCGACGGCGTCGCCGCTTTTGACCAAAACTTCAATAATATCGACGTCTTCAAAGTCCCCGATGTCGGGTACGTTTACGGTGTACAGGGTTTCGGACATTATCGACTCGGCGCAGGCGGCTACAGCAGCATCCGCCTGGCGTCTTCGAGCGTGGTCACGAGTTCTGCTACGAATCGGGCCGCCTGGGCGCCGTCAATCACCCGGTGATCATAGGAAAGATCCATGGGCAGCATCAGCCGAGGTTGAAAACTTTCGCCGTTCCATACGGGCGTCATGCGTGCGCGTGTGAGACCGAGGATAGCGACCTCAGGCGCGTTGACCACAGGTGTGAAGGCGGTTCCGCCAATCCCACCAAGGCTGGAAATACTGAAACACCCGCCTTGCATTTCATCCGGCTTTAGTTTCCCTTCCCGCGCCCGAGCGCTAAGGTCGGTCAAGTTGCGAACGATATCCAGGATGCCTTTCTGGTCGACATCCCTCACAACGGGCACGACCAGACCGCCATCGGTATCAACGGCAACTCCGATATGGACATAATGCTTCAGGATCAGGTGTTCGCCATCGGGAGCGAGCGAAGCATTAAACGACGGATGGGATTTCAAGGCCCTTGCTGCGGCTTTGATCACGAACGCGAGCAGGGTGACCCGCAGGCCAGAGCGAGCCGCCTCTTCCTTAAGCGACTGACGGAATGATTCGAGATCGGTGATGTCCGCCTCGTCATGATGCGTGACGTGGGGAATGTTCAGCCACGCCCGATGCAGATGCTTTCCCGAGATGCGTTTAATCCTCGAGAGGGGCTGCGTGTCGACCGGCCCCCATTTCGAGAAGTCAATCTGAGGCATGGTGGGGATGCCTGTCTGATCTGACGATGTCGACGGGGTTTTTCGAATGGCCGTTTTGACGAACTCGCGAACATCTTCCTGAAGAATTCGACCGCGAGCTCCGCGACCGGTTACCCGAGTGAGGTCTACGCCGAGTTCCCGCGCAAACCGCCGCACGGCCGGACTGGCATGAGGTAATGCTGCACCGGGCTCGGACTGGATAGGGGGTAAAGAGGTCGGGGGTGAGGGCGGCGCTACGGTCGAGGTGGGTCGGTCGCCCATCGACGGTGCAGCGGTTATTTCAACTTCGGGCGTTTGTGCAGAGCGCTCGTTCTGTTGTGCTGACGCCGCCTGGATTAATGCTGCCTGGTCTGAAGGTGTGGAGGTCTCGGCCGACGCCGGGGCGGTTGCTTCCGATGGCTGCGTGGGTGCCGCCGTATCCGCAACCGCGTCACCTGATTCGAGGATCGCAACCAGGCTGCCCTGGGATACCTTGTCACCCACCGCGATTTTGATTTCTTTGACCGTTCCCGCAGCCGGCGAGGGAACGTCCATCGTTGCCTTGTCGCTCTCCAGAGTGATGAGCGGATCCTCCGGAGACACGGTGTCACCAGGTTTGACCAGGACCTCGATAACGTCGACGTTATCAAAATCGCCGATATCGGGAACGATAATCTCATGCGTTTCGCTCATGGCATCTGAATCTATGCTCGAGCGGGATTCGGTTTTTCCGGATCCAGTGAGTAGCGGGCGATCGCTTCGCTCAGGGTGGATCGTGGCAGGGCGTTGTCATCGGCGAGGGCGGTGAGCGCAGCCAACGCGATATGTCGGCGATCCACCTCAAAAAACCGACGCAGCTGTTCGCGGGTTCCACTACGGCCGTAGCCGTCTGTTCCGAGCACGGTGTACCGTCGCGGTACGAATTCACGAATCTGATCTGCATAGGCCTGGTTGTAATCGCTTGCCGCGATAACCGGACCCTCGGTATCGACCAGTTGCTCGGTCACAAAGTTGGACTGCGGTTCAGACTCGGGATGCAGACGGTTCCACCGGACTGTCTCGCGCGCCTTGCGGGCCAGCTCGTTGTAGCTCGTGACGCTCCATACGTCTGAAAGGACGCCGAAGTCGTCTTCGAGCATTTTGGCTGCGGCGATGGACTCCCGGAGGATGGTTCCGCTGCCCAGTAGTTGTACGCGAGGCGCGGTTTTCCGGCTCTTGGGAGCGGCGATCAGTCGATACATACCTTCCAGAATGCCGCTCTCGACACCCTCAGGAAGCGCGGGATGAACGTAGTTCTCGTTCATCACCGTGATGTAGTAAAAAATATTTTCCTTCTCAACGAACATGCGCCGTAAGCCGTCGTGCACGATCACTGCAAGTTCATAATTGAAGGTCGGATCGTAGGCCACGCAGTTCGGGATGCTGGACGCCATCAGCAGACTGTGACCATCTTGATGCTGCAATCCCTCACCCGCTAAAGTGGTACGCCCGGCCGTACCGCCCACCAGAAAGCCGCGCGCCTGCTGATCTCCGGCGGCCCAGGCCAGATCGCCTACCCGCTGAAGGCCAAACATGGAGTAGAAGATGTAAAAAGGGATCATGGCGATGCCATGGTTGCTGTACGCCGTGGCGGCAGCTATCCACGAGGACATAGCACCGGATTCGGTGATCCCTTCCTGCAGCACTTGACCCTTGATGTCCTCGCGGTAGTACATCAACTGGTCTGCGTCCTCAGGGATATAGAGCTGACCTTCCGGGGCGTAAATGCCAAGCTGTCGGAACATGCCTTCCATGCCAAAGGTTCGCGATTCATCCGGTACGATGGGCACCACGTAGCGCCCCAAGGATTTGTCGCGAGTAAGAGCGGTCAGGAGGCGGACAAAGCCCATGGTGGTTGAGACCTCGCGATCCCCGCTGGCCTCAAGTTGGGATTTAAAGATCGACAGATCGGGCAATGGGTGTATCGGCGCATCGTCCCGACGGGCCGGCAGGCTGCCACCCAGCGCCGATCGACGCTCCTTCAGATAAATGACTTCGCGACTGTCCTCCCCCGGATGATAAAAGTCGCATGCAAGCACGGCCTTATCATCGAGCGGGATACGGAAGCGATCGCGAAAGGCGAGCAACGATTCATCCGCCATTTTTTTCTGGCTATGGGTGATGTTTTGACCTTCTCCCGATCCACCCATCCCGTAGCCCTTGACGGTTTTGGCTAGGATAACGGTGGGTTGTCCCCTGTGGGCCGCGGCGGCTGCGTAGGCGGCGTAGACCTTATGCGGATCATGTCCTCCCCGATTCAATCGCCAGATATCTTCGTCCGTCATGCTCGCGACCATCTCTGCGAGTTCGGGATATTTTCCGAA